>NZ_JASKYR010000337.1:0-7836 GCF_041028215.1 Streptomyces flavofungini | reverse complement strand
ACCCCGGTGGAGACGGCCCCGGACGGGGACCTCGCCGACCTCGGGCAGCGCGACGCGCCCACCATGCGCATCCGCCGCCCCGCCGCACCCGGCGGCGGGCGCGGCGGGTGCTTCGGGCGTGCCGGGTGTGCCGGAAGCGCCGGGTGTTTCGGGCGTTTCGGGTGTACCTCCGGCGGGCGCGTCGGCGGCGGGCGTGCCCGGCCCCGGACGGACGTCGGGCCTGCGCTCCGGGTGGTCGAAGTCGAGCTGCACGGCGAGCTGAAGGGTCTCCGAGTCGAGCGACTCCCGCAGCGCCCACGCGGGCCCGTGCCGCTCCCCGCGCGCCCTGGAGCCGCCGGGTGCGGCGGGGCGGCGGATGCGCATGGTGGGCGCGTCGCGCTGCCCGAGGTCGGCGAGGTCCCCGTCCGGGGCCGTCTCCACCGGGGTCCGGGCGGCGGGCACGGAGCGCGTCACGCGGTACAGCTTGGGCGCGGCGATCGCGACGATCACCGCGAGGCTGGAGATCTCCGCGATGCCCGCCCCGGTCAGGCCCATCCGCGGCAGCAGGATCAGCGTGAGCCCGAGCACCAGGACGCAGAGCAGGCCCTGCAGCCAGGCGATCCCCGAGGTCCTGCTCTGCGCGCGCTGCACCGCGAAGTACGTCTCCATCACGACCCGCAGCAGCGCCCCCACGGCGAACCAGCGGAGCAGCGGCGTGGCGGCGTCGGCGTACGCCGGTCCGAACAGGCTCAGGATGAACGGCGCGCCCACGAAGAGGACACCGCACACCGGCAGCATGATCATCGCCATCCGGCGCAGCGCGGAGCGGGTGTTGGCGGCGAGCAGCGCCGGGTCGTGCGCGCCCTCGACGGTGAGCGAGGCGCCCATGTTGATGGCGAGCAGGTTGACGGTGCCGCCGATGGTGGTGGTGATGTAGAAGTACGCGTTGTCGACCGAGCTGACCTGTGAGGCGACGATGACGGGCACGAGGTAGACGACGGCGAGCGAGAAGAGCGAACCGGTGTAGTCACCGGCCAGGAAGCGGCCGATCTCGCGCAGGGTCGGCGGCTGCGCCTTGCCGTCGGTAGCGCGTACGTGGCGCGGCACGAGGCGCCGGAAGACCAGCCAGCCGAGCGGGATCACCGACACCGCGATCGAGGCGACCCAGGAGACGAAGACGCCCGCGGTCGGGATCGCCGCGGCCATGGCGATCAGCAGCCCGAGCTTGGCCACCGAGAAGACGGTGTTGCCGACCGGCACCCACAGCGCGCTGCGCAGCCCGGTGAGGACGCCGTCCTGGAGGGTGAGCACCGACCAGGCGACGACGGCGAGGATGAACCCGACGCCGTGCACCGGACCGTGCAGGAAGCGGTACGAGGGACCCCACAGGTCCAGCGTGAGCAGGAAGACGCCCGCGGCGAGCGCGACGGCCACCGAACTCCCCGCGTACGTCTTGAAGATCAGCCTGCCCGTGGCGCGGCCCGCGATGGGGATGAACCGCGCGAGGGCGCCGGTCAGTGTCACGGCGGTGAGCCCCGCGAGGAGCTTCATCGCCGCGATCGCGGCCGAGCCCTGGCCGACCGCCGACTCCGAGTAGTACCGGGCGGCGGCCAGCCAGAAGCCGACGCCGAGCACCCCGGAGATGCCCGTGTTGAGCATCAGGGCATAGGCGTTGCGGAACAGCGGACTGCCGCCGTCCGTGCCCGGCAGGCGCATTCTGCGCGCCTTGCCCGGCTTGCCGGACGACGGCTGCCCGCCGCCGCCCCCGGGGGCGGCGGCGCCGGCCTGGGCGGTGGTCGTGTCAGACACGGGTACGAATGGCCTTCCGGCGGATCTGTCGGGCTCTGCGGACCATGGCGTACCCCTTGGTGAGGGCACGGTCCCTGGCGAAGGTGCGGGTCACCGCGCGGCCCTCCACGAGCCGCTCGAACTCATCGGTCCCGGTGGAGCGGCGCACGGTGACCCGGCGCAGCGCGTACGGCCCCTGGGCCCGGCGGGCCAGGGAGTTGCCGACGGCGAGCGACTGGGCGAAGCCCGCCTCGCGCACCCGGGTGCGCACCCGGCGGCTCGAATAGCCGTACGGGTAGGCGAACGAGACGGGCCGGGTGCCCAGCTCCTCGGCGACGATGTCCCGGCACCGCCGCAGCTCGCTGCGCAGCTCGGTGTCGCCGAGCTGGTCCAGCTCGGGGTGGGTGTGGCTGTGGCCGCCGATCTCGGTGCCGGTGGCGGCCAGTTCGCGCACCTGGTCCCAGTCGAGCATGCGGTCGAGGCCGCCTCCGGTGTCGTGCGCGCCGCGCAGCCAGCCCGTGGAGACGAAGAGCGTGGAGGCGAAGCCGTGCTTGGCGAGCACGGGCAGCGCGTACCGGTGCACCCCTTCGTAGCCGTCGTCGAAGGTGATCAGGACGGGGCGTTCGGGCAGCTCGCCCCCCGAGCGCCAGACCGCCGCGAGCCGGGCGGTGGTGAGCGGTGTGAAGCCCCGCTCCCCGAGCACCTCCATCTGCCGCGTGAACGCCTCGGGCGACACCGAGAGCTCGTGCGTCGCCTCGTTCGGCGCGTGCGCGACCGCGTGGTACATCAGGATCGGCACGGGTTGCTGCCCCGGACTCATGCGGCGGCCCCCGCACCGGCCGCCGGGTCCTTGGTCTCCCCGTCCCCCGGGATCTCCATGACGGAGAACGTGGTGCCCGAGCGCCGGGCGCGCAGGCTGCCGACGGCATAGCCACCGGCCGCCGTGACCACTCCCGCCACGATGGCGCCCGCCCGTCCCGCGCCGCCCGGCCGCCCGAGCACCGCGTCCCGCAGGCCGCGGGCGACCCCGGCGGGCAGCACCCGTGTGGTGTAGCGCCGCTCGGACTGAAGGCCCTTGGCGGCGCCGACGCTGCGGGAGACCAGGGCCTTGGAGAGGCCCTCGGCGTAGGTGCGGGACCGGAAGTAGCGGAACCGTTCCCGCGCGGACGGCACCCGGTGGTGGATCACCGCGCGGTCGTCGATGAGCAGGACGGCGTCCGGGGCGGCCCGGGTGAGGCGGATGCAGAACTCCGTCTCCTCGCAGCCGAGCGGCCGTCTGTCGCCGTCCCGCCCGATGCCGGTCGCGAAGCCGCCCGCCACGTCGAAGGCCGAGCGCCGGAACGCGGCGTTCCCGCCGAGGACGTTGCGCACCCGGACGAGCCCCTGGGGGAGCCCCTTGTACGTACAGCCGACGACCCAGTCGAACTCCTCGGGGAACCAGGCGGGGCGCCGCCTCGACTCCCAGAGCGGCATGGTGCGCCCGCCGACGGCGAGGACCCGGGGGTCCCCGAACGCCGCGGCGAGGTGGCGCAGCCAGTCCCGCTCGGCGACGGCGTCGTCGTCGAGGAAGGCGACGAGGGAGCCGCGTGCGGCGGCGATGCCGGTGTTGCGCCCGGCGGAGAGGCCGCGCGGGCCCGCGTTGGCGAGCACCCGCACCCCCTCGGCCTCCTTGTACTCCCCGGCCAGCCGGTCGAGCAGGGCGGCGTTGTGATCGACCACGAGGAGGGTCTCCACGGCGGGCAGCGACTGCGCGCCCACCGAGGAGACCGCCGCGAGGATGTCCTCCCATCGGTCCTCGGTGTACACGCAGACGACCACGGAGATCTCCGTGCTCAAGACGCCTCTCCCCGGCCAGCCGGGACGGTCACGCCGCGGGCGCTCTTGCGGCGCGGGCCCCGCCTGGCCCGGTTGGAGCGCTCCGCCAGGATCACCTTGAGGACCCGGATGCCGTCACGGACCGCGCGGAGGTTGCTGGCCCCGTGGATGCGCAGGTACTCGTGGCTGGGAATCTCCTGGACCTTGAGACCGGCCTTGACGACCCTGATGTTCATCAGGGTCTCCACCTCGAAGCCGGTGCAGTCGAGCTCGATCTTGTCCAGGCAGTGCCGCCAGAACGCGTTGTACCCGTAGCACAGGTCGGTGTAGCGGGCGCCGAACTTGGCGTTGACCACGGTGCACAGGACGTGGTTGCCGAGCTTGCGTATGGGCGTCATGTCGTCGGTGCCGCCGCCGTTGGCGAACCGGGAGCCCTTGGCGAAGTCCGCGCCCGAGACGAGGGCGGAGACGTAGGAGACGATCTCCTGGCCGTCGGCCGAGCCGTCGGCGTCGACCATCACGATGATGTCGCCCGTGCACGCGGCGAAGCCGGTGATCAGGGCGTCGCCCTTGCCCTTGCCGAGCTGGCGGACCACCTTCACCTCCGGCCACAGCTCGCGGGCGACGGCCACCGTGTCGTCGGTGGAGTTCCCGTCCACGAGAACGACCTCGTGGATCCAGTCGGGCAGCGTCTTGAATACGTAGGGAAGATTCTCCGCTTCATTCATCGCGGGTATCACTACGCTCACCGGCGGTGTGATCGCCAGGTGTGTGGAGATCGGCCGATAGTCGCGGGAGATCTCATCAAACGGGTCTTGCCCGGCGTCCGCCGGGCGCACAAAAGAGGTCATGAGTCCGGTGATCCCTCTCGTCCGGTGGGCCGCCCGCCCCCGGGCGGTCCGCTAATTGATCCGGTTCGAAAGGGGGGTTCTCACTTGAGCATGACGAAATGGATCTCCGTGCATGCCAAGAGAGCTGGCATAGCGCGGGACGTGACCCGGTAATAAAGTGATCGCCGGGCACGGCACCCCCCTACCGCGCCCCGCACGGTGCCACCGCGATCTTGAGCCCTCCCCTAGATCGCATTGCGTGATGGACCGTTGCGGGTGGATGTATGACGGTATTGATGATGACGACTCTATGGCAAGACCTGGAACGTGGCCTCACGTTTTTCATGATTTGAGCAATCTATGCGATCACATTCGGACTGCCCTATTCCTTGCCGTGCGATCGGATTTTACCCATCCGCTTGAGCAGCCTGTCAGCCGGATCAAACAATTCTGGCCTCGACAGCACGGTATTGCGCAGTGCCCGGACGGGTGCACGTCGAGCCGTGTGTCCGAATGCGACCGGGTGACGCAAAGCCACCCTGCCCTCATGAACAACGATTTCGCGCGTCTTGAGGGAATCCTTGTACTCCTTCTGGCCGCGGCCGAGATCGAGGTACGCGATGCCGTCGGCGGCGGCCGCCTCCGCCATCGCCAGGTGCAGCACCAGGCCGGGCGAGTACTTCGCGAACGCCGGGTCGTACGCCGGGAACCAGCAGGCGAGGATCCGCT
This sequence comes from Streptomyces flavofungini, assembly GCF_041028215.1. Classification (GTDB taxonomy): domain Bacteria; phylum Actinomycetota; class Actinomycetes; order Streptomycetales; family Streptomycetaceae; genus Streptomyces; species Streptomyces flavofungini_B. Next base: position 2,695 of record NZ_JASKYR010000337.1, on the reverse strand, counting down.
CGCTGCGCAGCCCGAAGTGTGCCGCGACCGGCGCGTCCGCCGCGTAGAGCACCGAGAGGACTCCGGCGAAGGAGTCGCCCCGGGAGTGGAAGAGGCGGTCCACGAGCTGGGTGATCCACGGATGCGCGAAGCGGTCGCTGCGGCCCGTCCTGCGGTACTGGGCCGACTTCCAGCCCATCAGGGCGGCCAGCGCCCTCGGGTCGCGCTCGTCGTGCACATAGCGGACGGGACCGTGGTCGCGGCCGAGCCTGCGCTCCTTGGCGAGAGTGGTACGGGTGAACTTCGGTGACCGCGTACGGAGTTGGCCGAGATAGTGCTCGTACCCCTGATCGATGTCCATGACCGGGGAGGGGTAGGTGCCGCGCGCGCCCGCCGCCTCGAAGGGCCGCTGGCCGTTCACGAGGTGGTCGAACTCCCACACCGCGAGCCCGCAGGACCGCAGCAGCTGCCGGGCGTCCCAGTCGAAGCCCGGCCGGTGCACGAGCCCCTGGCAGTCCGAGACGCCGAGCCCGACGGCCCGGCCGACTCCGGTGACGGTCCGCTGGAAGGGGAAGAACGCGGCGGGGCCGTCGGCGTCCCGCACGACGGCGATCCGCACCCCGCGCCGCTCGTGCCCCATGGCGAGGGTGAATTCGGGTGAAAGGAAAGGATTCGCCAGCTCCGGGGCGCCGTTGAGATGCGCCTTGGACTGGAGAGCGGTCCATGCCGCCCGGTCGGCGGCGGTCAGCTCACCGGGGCGGTGCACGGTGACGTCCACGTCAGGAGGCCCGCCTTCGGGCCGCACGGCGGCGCAGGCGCCGCGCTTCGAGGAGCAGCAGGACGAGCCCGCTCAGCACGGTCACGGCGACGACGCCGCCGCGCACCGACCAGATGTGCAGCGCCAGCATGGCCTGCGCGACGAGCATGTTGACGGCGACGGAGCCCGCCACGGCGGCCACGGCCCTGCCCCACGGTTCGAGGGCGGGCAGTGCGGCGGCGATCATCGCGCCGGGCGCGGCGATCAGGAAGAACAGGGTGAAGGGGCCGCGCAGCGGTGAGTCGAGGCCGACGAGCGCGAGCATCGCGCCGACACAGCCCACGGCGACGGCCGCTCCGGCGAGCAGCGGCAGCGCGTCCCGTGCCAGGACCTTCGCGCCCGTGCGCGGCGCGTCTGGTGCCGACGCCTTGCTCCTGATCGTCTGCATTGGCGACTTTGCCCCCCGACGCGCCGGATGCCGGGCTTCAATGTGGCGCAGCGTCAGGTAGGCCGTCAAGACGCCGAGGAGGCGCACGGATGTTCCTCGCCACGCGGCTGTGGCGCGGGTGAACTACGCGCGTGCGCTGGGAAATTGCCGATGAAATTATTGACATGGACACTATCGGCAAGCGGAACCGCGTGCTACCACGGGACAGCGGAAATCCTGCTAAGGGAGGTTCCATGAGATTGTCCCGATTCACGGCATACGTGTCCTCGCTCCTCCTCGCGATCGCCTTCGCCCTCACCGGGGCCGCGGCGGCGCACGCCACCCCCTCCGCCGAAACCCGGGCGGCCACCGGCTATGTGGCGCTCGGCGACTCGTACTCCTCCGGCGTCGGCGCCGGCAGCTACGACAGCGCGAGCGGCAACTGCAAGCGCAGCACCAAGGCCTACCCCGCCCTCTGGGCGGCGGCGCATTCACCCTCAAGCTTTAACTTCACCGCTTGCTCGGGCGCTCGTACGGGTGACGTCCTGGCGAACCAGCTCGGCCCGCTCGGCTCCGGCACCGGCCTCGTCTCGATCTCCGTCGGCGGCAACGACGCGGGCTTCGCCGACGTCATGACGACCTGTGTCCTGCAGTCCGAGGCCAACTGCCTGGCCCGCATCGCCCAGGCCCGCTCCTACGTCGACTCCACGCTCCCCGCCAGCCTCGACAAGGTCTACTCGGCGATCAGCGCCAAGGCCCCCGCCGCCCATGTGGTGGTCCTCGGCTACCCCCGCTTCTACAAGCTCAGCGGAAGCTGTGTGGCCGGTCTCTCCGAGCGCGAGCGGTCCGCCATCAACGGTGCCGCCGACTACCTCAACACCGCCACCGCCAAGCGCGCCGCCGATCACGGCTTCACCTTCGGCGACGTCACGGGCACATTCACCGGCCACGAGATCTGCTCCGGTGACGCCTGGCTGCACAGCCTGAACATCCTCAGCCCCGGCGAGTCCTACCACCCCAAGGCCGCGGGACAGTCCGGCGGCTACCTCCCCGTCCTCACCTCGGCGGCCTGACCCCGGTCGGCCGCGCGGAGCCGTTCGGCGTGTAGGAGGCCCCGTCCGTCGGGGTCTCCTGCCCGTGTTCGCACGTCACCCAGTACTCCACCGAGTTCGAGGTCACGGCCTTGGGGGAGCGCACCTGCACATGGACGGAGTTCGACCAGGTGTCCGACCCGGTGCCGTACCCCGTCTCCGTGTGATTGACCTGCCGCGTCTTCGACCCGCCCGAGGAGAAGGAGAGCGTCTTCCACCCCGGGTCGCTCGACTGCCCCGTCCTGGTGACCCAGCGGTACTGCACATCGACCGGGACCCGCCCCACCGTGAACGTGGCCGTGAACGACGGCGCCTGAGCCGCCGCCGGGGGACAGGAGCCCTCGTACCGCGTGTGCGCGCCCGTGAGCCGCACCTGCACGCTCTGCGGCGGCTTGGTGGTCGTACCGCCGCTGCCGCCGTTGTTCCCGCCGCTTCCCGAGC
>NZ_JASKYR010000336.1:0-9259 GCF_041028215.1 Streptomyces flavofungini | reverse complement strand
CAGCGGGTGGCCATCGCCCGCGCGGTGCTCGGCGATCCGCCGCTGCTGCTCGCCGACGAGCCGACGGGCGCCCTTGACTCGCGTTCGGGAGCGGTCGTGATCGAGCTGCTGCACGAACTGCACGAGGCGGGCACGACGGTGGTGGTCATCACGCACGACCGCGACATCGCCGCCGACCTGCCCCGCGAGGTGCGGCTGAAGGACGGCCGGATCGAACACGACTCCGGCGACGCCGACGGGGGACCTTCGACGGCCCTCGTCCCGGAGGGGGCCCTGCGATGAGCACGATGAACGCGACCAAGGAGCTGGAGCCCGCGGCGGGTGGCGGGCCGCCGCGCCGTCCGAGGCCCGCCCGGATGAACCCCGCGGACGTGCTGCGGGTCGGCGGCTCCGGGCTGCGCTCACGCCCGATGCGGGTGTTCCTCTCGGCGCTCGGCATCGCCATCGGGATCGCCGCCATGGTCGGTGTCGTCGGCATCTCCACCTCGTCGTCGGAGAACCTGGACCGCCGTCTGGCGGCGCTGGGCACCAACCTCCTTACGGTGACCCCCGGCACGTCCTTCAGCGGGGACGACGCCCATCTGCCCACCGAGGCCGTGTCGATGATCGGCAACATGGAGCACGTCGAGTCGGTGTCGGCCATCGGCAGGACGCAGGCGAAGGTCTACCGCAACGACCACACGCCCAAGCAGGAGACCGGCGGCCTGACCGTCAGCGCCGCCCGCACCGACCTGCCGAAGTCGGTCGGCGCCGAGATCGTCGACGGGCGCTGGCTGAACGCCGCCAACAGCCGCTATCCGGCCGTCGTCCTCGGCCCCAAGGCCGCCGCGCAGCTCGGGGTGCACCGGGCGGGCGACGACGTGCGGGTGTGGCTCGACGGGCAGTGGTTCACCGTCGTCGGCCTGCTCGCCGCCAACGAACTCGTCCCGTCCCTGGACTCCTCCGCCCTGGTCGGCTGGTCGGAGGCGGAGCGCCAGCTCGACTTCGACGGCTATCCGACGGCCATCTACACCCGGGCCGACGATGGGTCCGTCGGCGATGTCCAGGCCGTGCTCGGCGCCACCGCCAACCCCGAGACGCCCAGCGAGACCGAGGTCTCGCGGCCCTCCGACGCGCTCGCCGCCAAGGAGGCCACCGACGACGCCCTCAGCGGACTGCTCCTGGGACTCGGCGGGGTCGCCCTGCTCGTGGGCGGGGTCGGGGTGGCCAACACCATGGTCATCTCGGTCCTCGAACGCCGCTCCGAGATCGGCCTGCGCCGCTCGCTCGGCGCCACCCGCGGCCAGATCCGCACCCAGTTCCTCGCGGAGGCCCTGCTGCTCTCCGCCCTCGGCGGACTCGGCGGCGTCCTGCTCGGCATCGCCGTCACCGGCGGCTACGCCTCCTACCAGGGCTGGCCTTCGGTGGTGCCGGTGTGGGCCATGGCGGGCGGGGTCGGCGCGACGCTCGTGATCGGCGGTCTCGCGGGGTTCTACCCGGCCGTGCGCGCGGCCCGGCTGCCCCCGACGGAAGCCCTCGCCACCCACTGAGACCGTCCCTGAGCGATGGCCTGCCACACCCCGGACCGCGGTGCTCCCGGTGGATTCCTCCCCCGGACCTCGGGGGCGCCGCGCCCGTCCGCGCCGGCACCGCGCCGATCCCGGCGGACGACGCGGACGGGGCCCCGGGCCGGGGCGGCTCAGCGCGCGGGCAGCTCCGCCAGCCGGGCCAGGCGCCGGAAGGAGTCGAGCAGGCCCGCCCGGTCGTGCGTGCTGGTGGTCACCATGACCTCCTGGGCGCCGCTCTCCTCGAGCACCCGCTCCAGCTCGTCGGCGACCTGCTCCTCCGTGCCGTACAGCTGGCCGCGCAGCCCGGACGCGTAGAAGCCGCGCTCCTTCTCCGTCATCGTCAGGGACCGCACGTACTCGGCCGTCGGGAGCGGCGGGAACGTGCCGTGGGTCCGCGCGTACGCCATCGACCAGGCCTCCGGTATCAGCAGCCGGTGTGCCTGCTCCTCGCTCGCCGCGACCGCGACGGTGCCCGCGACGACGACGTACGGCTCGGCCCGCCAGGGCGAGGGCCGGAACGCGGCGCGGTAGGTGTCGATGCCGCGCAGCATCTTCTCGCGGTCCTTGAGGTCACCGATGACCAGCGGGAGTCCCGCCTCGGCCGCGATGGCCGCTCCCTCGCCCACGGCGAGGACGAACGGCGGGACGGTGAGGCCCTCGGCGGGGCGGGCGTGCACCCCGGTGCCGGAGGTACCGCGGAACCAGCCGAGCAGTTCGGCGAGGTGCGCGGCGAAGTCGTCGGCGTCGTGCTTGTCGCGCCCGAGCGCCTTGCGCACGCCGTCGGTGAATCCGACGGAGCGGCCGAGCCCCATGTCGATCCGGCCGGGGAAGAGCGACTCCAGGACGCCGAACTGCTCGGCGACGACGAGCGACCGGTGGTTCGGCAGCATCACGCCGCCCGTGCCGACCCGGATGGTGCGGGTGGCCGCCGCGACGGCCGCGGCGAGGACCGTGGGCGCGGAGCCCGCGACGCCGGGCACTCCGTGGTGCTCGCTGACCCAGATCCGGTGGTATCCGAGGCTCTCCAGGTCCTGGGCCAGGCGCACGGTGTCGCGCAGGGCCTCGGGACCGTCGTGTCCCTGACGGGTGCGCGAGCGGTCGAGGACGGAGAAGCGGGTCGCCGCGATCAGTGAACTCACACAGAGGACAACGCCCGGCGCGCGCCACCATTCCCCGCCGCGCGCTCCGGCGGTGCCGCGGACCCGCGCTGACTACGCTGGCACCCGTGAACGACGACAGCAGAGCTACGGCTGAGGACAGCGGACCTCCGGCCGACGGCAGCAGGCCGCTGGCCGTGTTCGACCTGGACAACACCCTCGCCGACACCGCCCACCGGCAGCGCCACCTGGAGAGCAGGCCGCGCGACTGGAACGCCTTCTTCGCCGCGGCGCCCCAGGACCCGCCGCTGGCCGAAGGCGTGGCGCTGGCCCTGGAGAGCGCGGGGGAGTGCGAGGTCGGCTATCTCACCGGCCGCCCCGAGCGCTGCCGGGCGGACACCCTGGACTGGCTCGCGCGGCACGGACTGCCTCAGGGTCGCGTGTGGATGCGCCGCGACGCCGACCGGCGCCCCGCCCGCCGCATGAAGCTGGAGATCCTGCGCGAGCTGGCGCGGACCCGCGAGGTCCGCGTGCTCGTGGACGACGACATACTGGTGTGCGACGACGCGGAGCGCGCGGGCTTCACCGTCGTACGGGCCCGCTGGGCGGACGCGTCCAGGGAGCTCAGGGACGCGCAGGAGCGCGAGGGCAGGACGTGAGCCGGGCCCACCGGGGCCGGTCGGCGGCCCGTGGTCAGGCGCTCTCGCCGTCCTCCAGGCGGAAGCCGACCTTCAGGCCGACCTGGTAGTGCTGGATCTGCCCGTCCTCGATGTGGCCGCGGACCTGGGTGACCTCGAACCAGTCCAGTGAGCGCAGGGTCTGCGAGGCGCGCGTGATGCCGTTGCGGATCGCCTGGTCGACGCCCTCGTGCGAGGTGCCGACGATCTCGGTGACGCGGTAGGTGTGGTCCGACATGGGGTCCTCCGGCGGTGGGTGACGTGCGTCGTGGACATGCGTCACTCCACCGTGCCCCAGCCGCTCCGGTCGCGCGAGATAACGAACTGGCTATTGACCGATTCATTGGTACATACCAAGATTCAGCCGTACCCGTTCGAGCCATCTGCTCATCCCCCACGTCGGGCCGACCTTCCCCTGTCCGCAGGCAGAAAGTGACCCCCGTGAAGCCGCACCGTCGCGCCCTCATGCCCCTCGCGCTCGTCCTCTCCTCATCCGTCCTGCTGGCCGGGTGCGGGCTGCTGCCCGGGGGAGACGAGAGCAGGACCGTCACCGTCTGGCTGATGCAGGGCAGTGCCTCCAAGGAGTTCGTCGACCGCTTCACCGAGCAGTTCGAGAAGGACCACGGCGACATCGACCTGGACATCCGCGTCCAGGAGTGGAACGGCATCGCCACCAAGGTCAAGAAGGCGCTCAAGGACGAGAGCGCCGACGGCCCCGACGTCATCGAGGTCGGCAACACCCAGGTCGCCCAGTACGTCGACGAGGGCGGCCTGTACGACCTCACCCTGGAGTCCGCGCGCGACCTCGGCATGGACGACTGGCTGCCGGGCCTCGCCGAACCCGGCCGCTACGACGGCGCCCAGTACGGCATCCCGTGGTACGCCGCCAACCGCGTGGTGATCTACAACAAGGACCTCTTCGAAAAGGCCGGAATCACCCGCCCGCCCCGCACCCGCGAGGAGTGGCTCGCGGACACCCAGAAGCTCAACTCCGGCGGGAGCCAGGGCATCTACCTGGCGGGCCAGGACTGGTACACGCTGGCCGGGTTCATCTGGGACGAGGGCGGCGACCTCGCCAAGGAGACCAAGGAGGACTCCGGGGACTGGCGCGGCAGCCTGCACTCGGCGGCGGCTCTGCGCGGCATGGACTTCTACCAGCGCCTCCAGGCGCTCGGCCGGGGCCCGCGCGGCGCCGACGAACAGCACCCGGAGCAGGCCGGGGTCTTCGCCAAGGGTGACGTCGCCCAGATCATCGCGGTGCCCGGCGCGGCACGGGCCATCGAGGAGAAGAACCCCGGCCTCAAGGGGAAGCTCGGCTACTTCCCGATCCCGGGCAAGAAGGCGGGCGAGCCCGGCGCGGTGTTCACCGGCGGCTCCGACTTCGTGGTGCCCGAGGCCAGCGACGACCACAAGGGCGCGGTCGCGGTCATCCAGGCGCTCGCGGGCAAGAAGTGGCAGACCGACCTGGCGCGGACCATGAACTACGTCCCGAACAAGGCGAAGCTGGCCTCCGCCGTCTCCGGCGAGGAGGGCGCGGCGGCCATGGCCGTCGGCGCGGCCAACGGCCGGGCGACCCCCAACTCGCCCCGCTGGGCCGCCGTCGAGGCCGACAACCCCATCAAGGGGTACATGACGGCCGTCCTCATGGGCGGCGACGCGGCGGCCGAGGCCCGCAAGGCCTCGGCCCGCATCACCAGGCAGCTCGGCGTGGGCGGCGGGGGCATCTGACACCGGCCGGGCCCGTGCCCGGACCGCCCGGCGCCGGTTACGCCGCCGTGCTCAGCGACAGCGCGAAGCGTCCCCTCTCGTCCGTCCACCAGTGGTCCAGGTGGAGTCCGGCGGCGGCCAGTTCGGTGCGTACACCCTCCTTGCGGAACTTCGCCGAGATCTCCGTGCGCAGCTCCTCGCCCTCGGCGAAGTCGACGGCGAGTTCCAGAGCGGCGATCTTCACCGTCTGGTGGACGGTGGAGCGCAGCCGCATCTCGATCCACTCGTTCCCGGGGTCCCAGACGGCGACGTGCTCGAAGGCGCCCGGGTCGAAGTCGGCGCCGAGCTCGCGGTCCATGACGGCGAGGACGTTCTTGTTGAACGACGCCGTCACGCCCGAGCGGTCGTCGTAGGCGGCGACGAGCACCGAGGGGTCCTTGACCAGGTCCGTGCCGAGGAGCAGCGCGTCACCGGGGGAGAGCAGATCCCGCACGGAGGCGAGGAACGCCGCGCGCTCGGCGGGCAGCAGGTTGCCGATGGTGCCGCCGAGGAACGCCACCAGACGGGGTCCCGGCGTCCCCGGCAGCGCGAGGCCGCGGGTGAAGTCGGCGATCAGGGCGTGCACGTCGAGCGCGGGCCGCTGGGCGAGCAGGGCGTTCGCGGCGCCGGTCAGCGCGCTCTCGCTGACGTCCACGGGGACGTAGGTGTGCAGCGAGTCCAGGGCGTCGATGAGATGGCGGGTCTTCTCGGACGAGCCCGAGCCGAGCTCGATCAGCGTACGGGCACCGCTGCTCGCGGCGATCTCGGCGGCCCTGGCGATGAGGATCTCCCGCTCGGCCCGGGTGGGGTAGTACTCGGGCAGGGTGGTGATCTCCTCGAAGAGGGCGCTGCCGCGCGCGTCGTAGAACCACTTGGGCGGCAGCGTCTTGGGCGTGCGGCTCAGTCCGTGCAGGACGTCGGCGCGCAGGGCGGCGCCCGTGGCGTCCTCGGGCAGGGTGCGGGTCAGCAGGAACGGGCTCACGCGAGGGGCTCCTTGAGCGGTGTCAGCAGTACGTCGGTGCGGCTTGCGGCGAGCAGGGTGCGGTCGGGCACCTCGCGCCAGTGGGGATCGTCGTCGTAGGGCTCGGAGGCGACGACGGTGCGGCGGCCCGGCTCCGCGAGGTACCAGAGGGTGTCGCCCCAGGCGGTCGCGGTGATCGTGTCGCCGTTGGTGAGCAGCAGGTTCAGCCGGGAGCCGGGGGCCGCCGCGGCGACTTCAAGGACGGTGTCGGCCAGGGCCTGCCCCTCCTCGTCGCCGCGCCGCAGCCGGTTGAGGACGAGCGCCCACACGAGCGCGGAGTCGCAGCGCGCCTCCATGGAGAGCAGCTCGGCGGGCGGCAGGCCCTGCGCCAGCGGCGCGAGCGAGCGGGGCCAGCCCGCCACCGCGCCGTTGTGACTGAAGAGCCACCGCCCGGCCGCGTACGGAGCCGCCGCGGCCTCGCCGTCCGCGCCCGCCTCGGTGGCGTCACGCACCGCCGCCAGGAGCGCCCCGGAGCGCACGACGCGGGCGAGGTCGGCGAAGGAGCCGTCGGCCCAGATGGGGCCCGCGCGCCGGTAGCGGGCGGGTTCGGGGTCGCCCTCCGCGTACCAGCCGACCCCGAAGCCGTCGGCGTTGACGGTGCCGTGGCGCTGGCGCCTGGGCTCCCAGGACTGGCGGTACAGGCCGTGCGGGGGCGCGACGACGAGGCTTCCCAGCGGCTGTGGCGGGCCGAGGAAAGCGAGGTGACGGCACATCAGCCCACCACCGGGTCCGGGGAATCGGCCGGCCCGGCGTCCCGTGCGGTGCGGAAGCCGGAGAAGATCTGCCGCCGCACCGGGTGGTCCCAGTTGCGGAACGTGCCCCGGCACGCCACGGCGTCCACGGAGAAGGCGCCGCCGCGCAGCACCTTGTAGTCACCGCCGAAGAACACGTCGGAGTACTCGCGGTAGGGGAACGCGGCGAAGCCCGGGTAGGGCAGGAAGCCGCTGGACGTCCACTCCCACACATCGCCGATGAGCTGCCGCACGCCCAGCGGCGACTCGCCCGCGGGGTAGCTGCCCGCGGGGGCGGGGCGCAGATGGCGCTGGCCGAGGTTGGCCCGCTCGGGGGTGGGGTCCTCGTCCCCCCACGGGTAGCGCGTGGAGCGGTCCGTCGCCGGGTCGTGGCGCGCGGCCTTCTCCCACTCCTCCTCGCTGGGCAGGCGCCGGCCCGCCCAGCGGGCGTAGGCGTCCGCCTCGTACCAGCTCACATGCATGACGGGCTCGTCGTCGGGCACCGGCTCGACGGTCCCGAAGCGGCGGCGCAGCCACTGGCCGCCCTCCTGGCGCCAGAACAGCGGCGCGCACAGCTTGTTGCGCTGGACCGTCGCCCAGCCCTCGGGCGTCCACCAGCGCATCTCCTCATAGCCGCCGTCGGCCATGAAGCGCTGGTAGGCGGCGTTGGTCACCGGCGTGGTGTCGATGAAGAACGGCGGGACCAGGCAGCGGTGCGCGGGCCGTTCGTTGTCCAGGGCCCACGGTTCGGTGGAGGTGCCCATGGTGAACGGACCGCCGGGCACCAGCACCTCCGAAGGGCCGGTGAAGGGCGGCCCCGGCCGCGGGTCGGGGGCGGTCAGCGCCGTGGGTCCCGAGCGGAGCTGGTGGGTGATGAGCATCGTCTCGTCGTGCTGCTGCTCATGCTGGGCGATCATCCCGAAGGCGAAGCCCGCCTCGGTGAGCGCGGTGCCGTGGAACGGTGTCCTCTCCAGTACGTCGAGGACGCGCCCGCGCACCTCCGCCGCGTAGCCGCGCGCCTCGGCGGGGGCGAGCAGCGGCAGGCTCGGCCGTTCGGCGCGCGGGTGCTCGAAGGCGTCGTACAGCGAGTCGATCTCGGGCCGCATGGCGTCGCGGCCCGCGACCGCGCGCAGCAGCCACTGCTCCTCCTGGTTGCCGATGTGCGCGAGGTCCCAGACGAGCGGCGACATCAGCGGCGAGTGCTGTGCGGTCAGTTCGCCGTCCTCGACGCAGCCGGTCAGGACGGAGGTGCGCTCGCGCGCGGTGAGCAGCGCGGCGAGCGCGCGTTCCTTGAGGACTTCCGGGTCGGTGGTGGAGCCGGTCATCGGTGTGCGTCCTTCCCCGTGGTGTCGTGAAGCCCCGTGGTGTCCTGCCGCCGGGCGGCGTCGAGCAGGTCGTCGGCGGGGCAGCGGCCCCGGGCGACGTACTCCTCGGCGTAGGTCGCGACGGCGTCCCGCACGGACGTGTCGGCGCCCGTCCGGGCCAGCGCGTCGCCCGCGGCGGCGAAGCAGGTGACGGCCGCCTCGCGCAGCTCGGCGTCGGCCGGGCCATGGCGTGCGGCGTCCAGCCAGAGCGGGCTGTGCGGGCCGGTGGCCGACCCCGGCGGACCGTCCCGCTCGGCGAGCGGCTTGACGGCCCGGTAGGCGGTCTCGGCGGCCTCCGGGTCGTCGAACAGCGCGCTGGTCACGGCGAGCGGCACGATCCAGCCGTCCTCTCCCGGCTGGGCGTCGATCATGCGCAGCTCCAGGTGACCGCGCGCCCTGACCGGCGGGAACAGTGTGGTCAGGTGGTAGTCGAGATCCTCACGGGTCGGGGGTCTGGGGTCGCCGGAACGGATCCAGGAGCGGAAGGAGAGGCTCTCGGGAACGTCCCAGGGACCCTCGCCGCGCGCCGTCCTGACACACATGACCGGTGCGTCGAGGACATGCCGGGTCCAGGTCTCGCGCGGTTCGCCCTCGAGCGGCGGGGCGCCGGATCTGCCGGGTACGATGCCCGCCCACACCGCCTGCCGGGTGGAGCGCCAGCCGGTGGGCCGCCCCTCCTGGAGCGGGGAGTTGGCGAACGCGGCGACCAGCACGGGGCCGAGCAGATGCGCGAGGCGCCAGCGGCGCGCGTGTCCGAGCGGTCCCGGCTCCTCGTGCCCCGCGTCCACGCAGACCTGGACGGACGCCGTGGAGCACATCATCCGGCGCCCGGCGGGACCCCCGCGGTCGAGGGAGGCCTCAAGGGCGTCGTAGCGGGGCTCGCGCAGCACGCGTACGGGGGGCCGCCAGGGATCGGCGCCGAAACCGCTGAGGGTGAGGTGATGGGAGTGCAGCGTGCCACGGACGGCTTCGAGATCGGCCTGTACGGCCGACACACACTCCGTCAGTGAGGCGGCGGGCAGCGAGCTGAGCTCAAGCTGGCCGCCGGGTTCGAGGGTGAGGGGGGCGTTGAGGGG
>NZ_JASKYR010000335.1:0-8526 GCF_041028215.1 Streptomyces flavofungini | reverse complement strand
GTGCGGGTGGTGCGGAGGTCGCGGGGACGTCATGTTCCCAGCATTCCGGCGGATCGGCGGCCAGGCGTCGGCCGCTCGTACGATCGTGATGTCCACCCTGAGATATACGTACCCGGCAGGCAGGGCCCCTAGGTATACGCGGCGGCGGGCGTGCGGGCCCGCTGCCGCCTGATCACCCCTCCGTATCATCGGGGCCACTATGGAGGCGATACGGAACTGGCTGCTGCCCCTGCTGCTGGCGGCCGCCCAGCTCGCCTTCTGGCCGGGCCGGCCGCTGGCCGACGGCGAACCGGTCGGCGCCGTACGCCTCGCCGCCGCACTCGCCCTCGCGGCCGTGGCCACCGTCGCGCTCGGCCTGCGCCGCCGTCGGCCGGTGGCCGCCACGCTCGGCGTGGAGGCCGCGCTGCTCGCGGCGCTCGCGCTGCGAGACGCGGCTCTGCTGCTCGGCCTCGGTGTGCCGGTGGCGCTGTACTCGGTGACGGTGCGGTGCCCTGGGCGGACGGCCGCCCTGGTCGGGGCCGCGCTGACGCTCTCGGGGGCGGTGCGGGCCGCCGCGCAGCTCTCCGGCGCCGAGGCCGTCGGCGAGAGCCTGGTGAACCTCGCGCTGTACGTGACCGTCGCGGGCCTCGGCCGCAGCCGCCGCCGCTGGCTCACGGGCCGGAAGACCGCCGCACGGGACCTGGCGCGGGCCGAGGCCGAACGGTGCCTGGCCGCCACCACCGAGCGGGAGCGGCTCGCCCGCGAACTGCACGACGTCAGCGCCCACCACCTCACCTCCGTCGTCATCACCGCGGACACCGCGCTGCGGCTCGGCGCCCGCAGGGAAGGACTCGCGGCGCAGGCGCTCGAATTCGCCGCCGAGAGCGGGCGCGCGACCCTGGCCTCCCTGCACCGCCTGGTGGCGCTGATGCGGACCTCGGCCGCGGACGAGGAGAGCCCGCTCTCCGAGCGCGTCGACGAACTCGCCGCCGGGTTCGCCCGGCTCGGCGCGCGCCCCGCCGTGGACATCGCGCCGGACCTCGCCGCCCTGACGGGCCCGGTCGCCGACGCGGCCTTCGGCATCGTCCGCGAGGCGCTCACCAACGCGCTGCGGTACGCCCCGGGGGCGGCCGTACGGGTACGCCTGCGGGTCGCGGGCTCGGACGGCGCGGTGGAGCTGACGGTCGAGGACGACGGGGCGCCGGGCGGCGGGGCGCTCACGGACCGGCGGTGGCTCGGTTCCGGCCGGGGCACGGCGGGCATGCGGGAACGGGCCGCCGCCCTCGGCGGCACGCTGGACGCGGGGCCGCGCGCGGACCGTCCCGGCTGGGCGGTGCGCGCRCGGCTGCCGCGCACCCGGGCGGTGCTGCACGACCGGGCCGCCCGGCATCCCCTGCTGCGCGGACTCGATCCCGCCGACGGGGCGACCGTGCTCGCGGTGGCCGTGCTCCCGCTCTTCGTCCTCCTCGCCGAACGCCCGGCCGCCACCGCCGTGGCCTGCGGTCCCGCCGTCGCGCAGGCGCTGCCGCTGCTGTGGCGGCGCCGGGCGCCCTGGACGGCACTGTGCGCGGTCCTCGCGTCGGCCTTCCTGGCCCCGGCCGGGGTCGCCGCCGGGCTCCTGACGACCACGGTGGGGCTCTGCCTGGTGGCGGCGGGCGGGGTCGCGGCGGCGGTGGCCGTGCACGCGGTGGGGGCGTTCGCCGGGCCGCCGCGGGTCACCTGGACCGTGCTGCCGGTGGCGGCGGCGGGCCTCTCCCTCCTCTGCGTCGGCCTGGCCGCCGCGAACGGCGGCGCGGGGTCCGGGGGAGCGGATGCCAAAGGCGCGGCCGCCGGAGGCGCGCTCGTCTTCATCGTCTGGCTGCTCGGCGCGGCGTTCCTGCTCCCGGTGGCGCTGCCCTGGACGATCGGCGCGGTGACCCGCACCCGCCGCGAACGCGTCAAGGCGTACGAGGACCACGCCCTCACGGAAACGGTCCGCGCGGCGGTCGCCGCGGCCCACGCGGAGCGCCACCGGATAGCCGAGGAGCTGCGCGGCGAGGTCCTGCGCCACGCCGCCGAGGTGGTCACCTCCGCCGAGCGGGGCGACCTCCAGGGCGTGGCCGACGAGGCCAGGGCGGGCCTCGCGGCCATGCGGGGCCTGCTGGCGGCGCTGCGCGAGACGTCGTCCGCGGGAGACCCGGGTGAGCCAGGGAAAACCGCCCGGCCACACTTGAGCCCGACACCGTGATGATGTGAGAGGGGAGCCCGCCATGACCGACGGGACCACCGGGAATGTCCGGGTGCTGGTCGTCGACGATCAGGCCGTCGTCCGTGCGGGGTTCGCCGCGGTCGTCGACGCCGAGCCGGACCTCGATGTGGTCGGGGAGGCCGCGGACGGGGCCGACGCCGTGCGGCTCGCCGCCGAACTGGGCCCGGACGTGGTCCTCATGGACATCCGGATGCCGGGGATGGACGGGCTCACGGCCACCCGGCTGCTCACCGGCGGGCCCGAGCCCGTACCGCGTGTCCTGGTCCTGACCACCTTCGACCAGGACGCCTATGTGCACGACGCCCTGCGCGCCGGGGCCTCCGGGTTCCTGCTCAAGGACGCGCTGCCCGAGGAACTGCTCGCGGGCATCCGGGTGGTGGCGTCGGGCGAGGCGATGCTCGCGCCCACGGTCACGCGCCGCCTGATCGACACCTTCGCCGGTACGGAGCCCGCCCCGGACCCCGTACTCCTTGAGTCCCTGACGCCCCGGGAGAGCGAGGTGCTGGCCCTGGTCGCCGCGGGTCACACCAACGCGGAGATCGCCGAGGCGCTCGGCGTGACCACCGGCACGGTGAAGTCGCACGTCAACGCCCTGCTGAAGAAGCTGGGGCTGCGCGACCGGGTACAGGCCACGATCCTCGCGTACGACCTGGGCCTCGCCCGGCCCCGGGGAACGGCCGGATAGGCGGCCGGGCCGGACAGCCCGACAGGCGGGCCCGGACGCCGAAGGGGCCCGTCCGGATCTGCGGACGAGCCCCCTCGGGAAAAAGCCCGGTTCAGGCCTTCTTGGTCTCCCAGAAGATCTTGTCGATCTGGGCGATGTAGTCCAGCGCCTTCTGGCCCGTGGCCGGGTCCGTCGAGCCCTTGGCGGCCGAGAGGGCCTTCAGGGTGTCGTTGACCAGCTGGTGCAGCTCCGGGTACTTCTCGAAGTGCGGGGGCTTGAAGTAGTCGCTCCAGAGCACCGAGACGTGGTGCTTGGCGAGCTCGGCACGCTGCTCCTTGATGACCGTGGCGCGCGCCTGGTAGTGCGCGTCGTCGTTGCCGGCCATCTTCTCCTGGACGGCCTTGACCGACTCGGCCTCGATCCGGGCCTGGGCGGGGTCGTACACGCCGCAGGGCAGGTCGCAGTGCGCGCTGACCTTTACCTTGGGGGCAAACAGGCGGGAAAGCATGGAGCGGTCCTCCTCGTGATCGTCTTCTCAGGTGGGACATTACTCCGTGAGAGACCCGATTTCGCGAGTGCCCCCGTGGGCTTAGGACAAAAGTCCAGGGTGAGACTGGGACTGGTGGACGATGGGACCGGGGAGGTGCCGGCAGTGCCGGAGCTGTCGCAGGAGACCGAGCGCGGAAGAGCCGCACTGCCGTGGGGCGCGGCCGAGGTGACGGGTCCGTCGATGGTGCCCACCCTGCGCCACGGGGACCGGCTCCTCGTACGGTGGGGCGCACGCGTCCGCCCGGGTGACGTGGTGATCCTGCGCCACCCGTTCCAGCAGGACCTGCTGGTCGTCAAGCGGGCCAAGGAGCGCCGCGAGGGCGGCTGGTGGGTGCGCGGCGACAACACCTTCGCGGGCGGCGACAGCACGGACTACGGCGTGGTCCCCGAGGACCTGGTCCTGGGGAAGGTGTACTTCCGCTACCGCCCGCCCGCGCCGGGCCGCCGCTCACCGCTGGCGCTGGCGCGCTGGACGGCCTCGGCGGTGCGCCCCGTGCTCCCCGAGCGCTCGGTCTCCAGGCGCTTGCGGGCCCGGTAGGCCGCGACGTTGGCCCGGGTGGCGCAGCGGTCCGAGCAGTAGCGCCGGGAGCGGTTGGTGGACGTGTCGAGGTAGGCGTTGCGGCACGGGGCCGCCTCGCACAGGCCGAGGCGCTCCACGCCGTGCTCGGTGAGGTGGAAGGCGAGGCCCATCGCGGCGATCGCCGCGTATCCGGCGGTGGCGTTCGAGGGGTGGTCCGCCAGGTGCATGTGCCACAGCGGGCGCCCGTCGTCGTCCCGGTGGTCGTGACCGGAGATCTGCGGGCTGACGGGGAACTCCAGGAGCAGTGAGTTCAGCAGGTCGACCGCGAGTGTCTCGTCGCCGTCGTCCGCCGCCTCGAAGACCGCGCGGAGCCGCGCCCTGACCGACCGGAAGCGTGTGACATCGGCGTCCGTCGCGCGGCGGGCCATCTGTGTGCTCGGCCCGAACAGCTCCCTGATCACCTCGACCGAGGTGAGCGTGTCCTTGTTGCGGCCCGGCTCCTCGCTGTTGACCAGGCGTACGGCGTAGTCCGAGTAATAGGCCAGTTCCACTTGTAGTCCTTACGGGGGCGGGCTATGGTCAACGCGTCGGCAGGTAATGGCCGTCTGCGGTACCAGGGTATTACGGAGTGGAGGGGTTCTGATGACGGAGACGGGTACGGGAGCGGACCCGGGGACCGGGCTCGGCACCGACTGGCGCGCCTGGCAGGAGAGCTGGGACAGGCAGCAGCAGTGGTACCTGCCCGACCGCGAGGAGCGCTTCACGATCATGCTCGACATGGTCGAGGCCGTGGTCGGAACCGCACCGCGCGTGCTCGATCTGGCCTGCGGTACGGGAAGTATTACGGACCGGCTGCTCAAGAGGTTCCCCGAAGCCACCAGTGTCGGCGTCGACCTCGACCCCGCGCTGCTCACCATCGCCGAGGGCACGTTCGCCGGGGACGACCGGGTCACCTTCGTCACCGCCGACCTCAAGGACCCGGACTGGGCCACCGCGCTCCCGCACGACAGCTATGACGCCGTGCTCACGGCGACCGCCCTGCACTGGCTCTTCAGCGAACCGCTCGCCGCCCTCTACGGCCAGGTCGCGCGGCTCGTCCGGGACGGCGGCGTCTTCATGAACGCCGACCACATGCCCGATCCGGCGACCCCGCGGATCAACGCCGCGGAGAGCGCCCTGCGCCACCGGCGGATGGACCGCGCCAAGGCCGAGGGCGTGCTCGACTGGAAGGAGTGGTGGCAGCTCGCCGCCCAGGATCCGGTTCTTGCCGAGCCCACCGCCAAGCGCTTCGAGATCTACGGGGAGCACGCGGACGGGGACATGCCCTCGGCCGAGTGGCACGCGAGGACGCTGCGCGAGGCGGGCTTCGCCGAGGCGCGCCCGGTGTGGGCCTCGCCGTCGGACGCGGTGATCCTGGGGCTCAAGTAATCGACGTACGAAAGGGGCGGTACGGACACGTGGTCCGTACCGCCCCTTCCTGTGCGTCATCAGGTGCGGGTACCACCTGGTTGCTCGCGCAGTTACCCGCGCCCCTTGCGGGGCGCTACAGCACCTTCGACAGGAACGACTGCGTCCGCTCCTGCTGCGGGTTCGTCAGGACGTCGCGCGGGTGGCCCGACTCGACGACCACGCCCTCGTCCATGAAGACGAGACTGTCGCCGACCTCGCGGGCGAAGCCCATCTCGTGCGTGACGACGACCATCGTCATGCCGGACTCCGCGAGGTCGCGCATCACGTCGAGCACGTCACCGACCAGCTCGGGGTCGAGCGCCGACGTCGGCTCGTCGAACAGCATCAGCTTCGGGTCCATCGCCAGCGCCCGCGCGATCGCCACGCGCTGCTGCTGGCCGCCGGAGAGCTGCGAGGGGTAGTTGCCCGACTTGTCGCCGAGGCCGACGCGTTCGAGGAGCTGCCCGGCGCGCTCACGCGCCTCGGCCTTGGAGACGCCCTTGACCTGGACCGGCGCCTCCATGACGTTCTCGATCGCCGTCATGTGCGGGAAGAGGTTGAAGCGCTGGAAGACCATGCCGATGTCCCGGCGCTTGAGGGCGACCTCGCTGTCCTTGAGCTCGTACAGCTTGTCCCCCTTCTGCCGGTAGCCGACCAGCTCGCCGTCGACGTACAGCCGCCCGGCGTTGATCTTCTCCAGGTGGTTGATGCAGCGCAGGAACGTCGACTTGCCGGAGCCCGAGGGGCCGATGAGGCAGAAGACCTCACCCGACTTGACCTCCAGGTCGATGCCCTTGAGCACCTCCACGCTGCCGAACGACTTGTGGACGTTCTCGGCCTTCACCATGGCGGTGGTCATCGGCTCACACCTCCCGCACGGTTGCTCAGGGACAGAATGTTGGCCTTGACCCGCTGGAAGGGGGTGGCCGGAAGGCTGCGGGTCGAGCCGCGCGCGTAGTACCGCTCCAGGTAGTACTGGCCGACGCTGAGGATCGACGTCATGATCAGGTACCAGCAGGCGGCGAGCAGCAGTGCCTCCACCGTCGCGCCCGACGAGGTGCCGATGTCCTGGGCGTACTTGAGGAGCTCGTAGTACTGGACGGCCGCCACCAGCGACGTCGTCTTCAGCATGTTGATGAACTCGTTGCCCGTCGGCGGCACGACGACGCGCATCGCCTGCGGCAGGACCACGCGGCGCAGCGTCTTGCCGTGGCTCATGCCGAGCGCGTGTGCCGCCTCGGTCTGGCCCTCGTCGACCGAGAGCAGACCGGCACGGCAGATCTCCGCCATGTACGCGGCCTCGTTGAGGCCGAGGCCGAGCAGCGCCGTCAGGAACGGCGTCATGAAGTCCGACCACTCGTCCTTGTAGACGGGGCCGAGGTTCACGTAGTCGAAGACGAAGCCGAGGTTGAACCAGACGAAGAGCTGGACCAGGACCGGCGTACCGCGGAAGAACCAGATGTAGAACCAGGCGATCGACGAGGTGACCGGGTTCTTCGACAGGCGCATCACCGACAGGACGACGCCGCCGACGACGCCGATGAGCATCGAGAGGAACGTCAGGATCAGCGTCTCGCGGACGCCCCTGAGGATGCGGTCGTCGAAGAAGTTGTCGGGGATCGCGCCCCAGTTGATGTCGCCCTGCGAGAAGGCGTAGACGATCGCGGCGAGTGCGCCGATCGCCAGGACCGCGGCGACGTAGCGGCCGAAGTGGCGGACCGGGATGGCCTTGATGGCCTCCGCGGGCCGTGCCTTCGGGACGTCGTCCCCGGGGCCCTTCTTGGAGATGTCGGTGGTCACGTCAGTGGCCTTTCAGCGACTAGGAGGGACGTCGGTCACTTGCCGCCGTTGACGGTGGCTTCCTTGACCGCGCCGTCCTTGACGCCCCACTTCGCGATGATCTTCTCGTACTCGCCGTTCTTGATGATGGCGTCGAGCGCGGCCTTGATCGCGTCACGCAGCTCGGGGTTCTTCTTGGAGACGGCGATGCCGTACGGGGCGGCCTCGACCTGCTCGCCGACCAGCTCGAAGTCCTTGCCGCCGCCCGAGGTCTTCACCGCGTACGCGGCCACGGGGAAGTCGGAGGAACCGGCGTCGGCGCCGCCGGAGCGCAGCCGGGCCTGGGCCTGCTGGTCGTTGTCGTACTGCTCGATGGCGATCTTCTTGCCGCCCCCGCACTTCTTCGACTCGGCCTTGGCCAGATCGTGCGAGACGGTGCCGCGCTGGACGACGATCTTCTTGCCGCAGAGGTCCGACCACGTCTTGATGCCCTGGTCGTCGCCCTTCTTGGTGTAGATCGAGACACCGGCGGTGAAGTAGTCGACGAAGTCGACGCCGGTGCCGACCTTCTTGCCGGTGTCCTCGTCGATGCCTTCCTGACGGTTCTTGGTGTCCGTCATGGCCGACATGGCGATCTGGTAGCGCTTGGAGCGCAGGCCGCCGAGGAGGGTGTCGAAGGTGCCGTTCTCGAACTCGAACTCCACGCCGAGCTGCTTGCCGAGCGCCTTGCCGAGGTCCGGGTCGATGCCCACGGTGTTGCCGGACTTGTCCTTGAACTCGACGGGCGGGTAGGCGATGTCGGACCCGACCTTGATGACGCCCTTGTCGCGTATGTCCTTGGGCAGCTTGTCGGCGAGCGGGGCGTTGCTGACCGAGTCGCTGCTCTTGTCCTTGGTCTGGTCGCCGCAGCCGGACAGCAGCAGCGTGCCGGCGACCGCGATCGCGCCGACCGCGGCAATCCGGGACTTCGCGGACTTCGCTGCGGTCTTACGACAAAGGGAGCTTGCGGTCATGGTGGGTCCTCCGGCGGATGAGGGAGTTGCCGATGGGTCGGGCACACACCTTCGGGTGTCGCGACCTCGTGTGATGACGGCATCTTGCCATTCGGACCGTCCGGATCTGGGTGCCGACGATGTCAAAATCGGATAACGGGAAGGGTTCGAATCGCTACAGGCCGGTGCAGGCGGGGGCGAAAAGGCTCCGGAGCGAATCACCCGCTACCGCCGGAAAATCGGCGAATCTCGCCATGTGGACTTTACGGAAGCGAGATCCGGGCCGGCCGGGACGCCCGACGCGGCGGCCCCCGGCTCCCGCCGCCCCCGGCCAACCGGCTGCAAT
>NZ_JASKYR010000334.1:0-8273 GCF_041028215.1 Streptomyces flavofungini | reverse complement strand
GTTCGGGCGCGCCGGGAGCGCCCGAACCGGGGGCCGAGGGGCCGCCGTTGGACCGGCCGCCGCCGGGCCCGCCGCTCTCGCGCGCGGGCTTGCGGGGTGCGAACCAGTCGCTCGTCTTCTCCTCGGCCGGGGCCGCCGCGCCGGCCCCCGCGGCCAAGCCCGCCGCCGCGAAGCCCGCCGCCAAGGCGGAGCCCGCGAAGGAGGCGCCCGCCGGGCCGGAGTACGTGACGCTGCGCGGCCCGAGCGCCGCCGTCGCGAAGAACATGAACGCCTCGATCGAGGTCCCGACGGCCACGTCGGTCCGCGCGGTCCCGGTGAAGCTGCTCTTCGACAACCGCATCGTCATCAACAACCACCTCAAGCGCGCCCGTGGCGGGAAGATCTCCTTCACCCACCTCATCGGGTACGCGATGGTGCAGGCCATCAAGGCCATGCCGTCGATGAACTACTCCTTCACGGAGAAGGACGGCAAGCCCACCCTGGTCAAGCCGGAGCACGTGAACTTCGGCCTCGCCATCGACCTGGTCAAGCCCAACGGCGACCGCCAGCTCGTCGTCGCGGGCATCAAGAAGGCCGAGACGCTGAACTTCTTCGAGTTCTGGCAGGCCTACGAGGACATCGTCCGCCGCGCCCGTGACGGCAAGCTGGGCATGGACGACTTCACCGGTGTGACGGTCTCCCTGACCAACCCCGGCGGCCTCGGCACCGTCCACTCGGTGCCGCGTCTGATGCCCGGCCAGTCGGTCATCATGGGCGTCGGCTCCATGGACTACCCCGCGGAGTTCCAGGGCACCTCCCAGGACACCCTGAACAAGCTCGGCATCTCCAAGGTCATGACGCTCACGTCGACCTACGACCACCGGGTCATCCAGGGCGCCGCCTCCGGCGAGTTCCTGCGGATCGTCGCGAACCTCCTCCTCGGCGAGCAGGACTTCTACGACGAGATCTTCAAGGCGCTGCGCATCCCCTACGAGCCGGTCCGCTGGCTCAAGGACATCGACGCCTCGCACGACGACGACGTCACCAAGGCCGCCCGCGTCTTCGAGCTGATCCACTCCTACCGCGTCCGCGGCCACGTCATGGCCGACACGGACCCGCTGGAGTACAAGCAGCGCAAGCACCCCGACCTGGACATCACCGAGCACGGCCTCACCCTGTGGGACCTGGAGCGGGAGTTCGCGGTCGGCGGCTTCGCCGGCAAGTCGATGATGAAGCTGCGCGACGTCCTCGGCGTGCTGCGCGACTCGTACTGCCGCACCACCGGCGTCGAGTTCATGCACATCCAGGACCCCAAGCAGCGCAAGTGGCTCCAGGACCGCATCGAGCGCACCCACGCCACCAAGCCCGAGCGCGAGGAGCAGCTGCGCATCCTGCGCAGGCTGAACTCCGCGGAGGCCTTCGAGACCTTCCTCCAGACGAAGTACGTCGGGCAGAAGCGCTTCTCCCTGGAGGGCGGCGAGTCCGTCATCCCGCTGCTCGACGCGGTCATCGACTCCGCCGCCGAGTCGCGCCTGGACGAGGTCGTCATCGGCATGGCCCACCGCGGCCGCCTGAACGTCCTCGCCAACATCGTCGGCAAGTCCTACGCCCAGATCTTCCGCGAGTTCGAGGGCAACATGGACCCCAAGTCCATGCACGGCTCCGGCGACGTGAAGTACCACCTGGGCGCCGAGGGCACCTTCACCGGCCTGGACGGCGAGCAGATCAAGGTCTCGCTCGCCGCGAACCCGTCCCACCTGGAGACGGTCGACCCGGTCATCGAGGGCATCACCCGCGCCAAGCAGGACATCATCAACAAGGGCGGCACCGACTTCACGGTCCTGCCCGTCGCCCTGCACGGCGACGCGGCCTTCGCGGGCCAGGGTGTGGTCGCCGAGACGCTGAACATGTCGCAGCTGCGCGGC
This sequence comes from Streptomyces flavofungini, assembly GCF_041028215.1. Lineage (GTDB taxonomy): Bacteria > Actinomycetota > Actinomycetes > Streptomycetales > Streptomycetaceae > Streptomyces > Streptomyces flavofungini_B. The sequence goes on along the minus strand of NZ_JASKYR010000334.1, from coordinate 6,369 downwards.
TACCGCACCGGCGGCACGGTCCACATCGTCATCAACAACCAGGTCGGCTTCACCGCTGCCCCGGAGTCCTCGCGCTCCTCGATGTACGCCACGGACGTGGCCCGCATGATCGAGGCGCCGATCTTCCACGTGAACGGCGACGACCCCGAGGCCGTCGTCCGCGTTGCCCGTCTGGCCTTCGAGTTCCGCCAGGCGTTCAACAAGGACGTCGTCATCGACCTCATCTGCTACCGCCGCCGCGGTCACAACGAGTCGGACAACCCGGCCTTCACCCAGCCGCTGATGTACGACCTGATCGACAAGAAGCGCTCGGTGCGCAAGCTATACACCGAGTCCCTCATCGGTCGCGGCGACATCACCCTGGAAGAGGCCGAGCAGGCGCTCCAGGACTTCCAGGGCCAGCTGGAGAAGGTCTTCACGGAGGTCCGCGAGGCCACCTCGCAGCCGACCGAGTCCGAGGTCCCGGCCCCGGAGGCCGAGTTCCCGGTCAAGGTCGACACCGCGATCTCCCAGGAGATCGTGAAGCGGATCGCCGAGTCCCAGGTCAACATCCCCGACCGGGTCACCGTCCACCCGCGCCTGCTGCCGCAGCTCCAGCGCCGGGCGGCGATGGTCGAGGACGGCACGATCGACTGGGGCATGGGCGAGACCCTCGCCATCGGTTCGCTGCTCCTTGAGGGCACCCCGGTCCGCCTGTCGGGCCAGGACTCGCGCCGCGGCACCTTCGGCCAGCGCCACGCGGTGCTCATCGACCGCGAGACGGGCGAGGACTTCACGCCCCTCCTGTACCTCTCCGAGGACCAGGCGCGCTACAACGTCTACGACTCGCTGCTCTCGGAGTACGCGGTGATGGGCTTCGAGTACGGCTACTCGCTGGCCCGCCCCGAGGCTCTGGTGATGTGGGAGGCGCAGTTCGGCGACTTCGTCAACGGCGCGCAGACGGTGGTGGACGAGTACATCTCGGCCGCCGAGCAGAAGTGGAACCAGCACTCCGGCGTCACGCTGCTCCTGCCGCACGGCTACGAGGGCCAGGGCCCGGACCACTCGTCCGCCCGTATCGAGCGCTTCCTCCAGCTCTGCGCGCAGAACAACATGACGGTCGCGATGCCCACCCTCCCGTCGAACTACTTCCACCTCCTGCGGTGGCAGGTGCACAACCCGCACCACAAGCCGCTGGTCGTCTTCACCCCGAAGTCGATGCTGCGCCTCAAGGCCGCCGCGTCGAAGACGGAGGAGTTCACCAGCGGTGGCTTCCGCCCGGTGATCGGCGACGCGACGGTCGACCCGAACGCGGTGCGCAAGGTGGTGTTCTGCGCGGGCAAGCTCTACTACGACCTGGAGGCGGAGCGCACCAAGCGCGGCGCCACGGACACGGCCCTCATCCGCATCGAGCGCCTGTACCCGCTGCCGGGTGCCGAGCTCCAGGCGGAGATCGCCAAGTTCCCGAACGCCGAGAAGTACCTGTGGGCGCAGGAGGAGCCGGCGAACCAGGGCGCGTGGCCCTTCATCGCCCTCAACCTCATCGACCACCTGGACCTGGCGGTCGGCGCGGACATCCCGCACGGCGAGCGCCTGCGCCGCATCTCGCGGCCGCACGGCTCGTCCCCGGCGGTCGGCTCGAAGAAGCGCCACGAGCAGGAGCAGGAGCAGCTCCTGAACGAGGTCTTCGAGGCCTAGTCCCGACGGTTCGGCCCGCTGGGCCCGGCCCCCGAGTGCACGTCACCCGGGGGCCGGGCCCTTCGGTTTTCCGCCGGATAATCTGAGCGGGAACATTCATCGCACTTCGACGGAGAACGCCTTGTACTTCACCGACCGTGGCATCGAGGAACTGGAGAAGCGGCGCGGCGAGGAGGAGGTCACCTTCGAGTGGCTCGCCGAGCAGCTGCGCACCTTCGTGGACCTCAACCCGGACTTCGAGGTCCCCGTCGAGCGCCTGGCGACCTGGCTGGCACGGCTCGACGACGACGAGGACGAGTAGCACCTGCTCCTTGACTTACGCGACCCGCGATATATCGTGAATAGCAGAAGACGCGATATGGCGCGTCGAGGTCCGCCGTCAAGGAGGTCAGGCCATGCCTGAGTGGTCCGTCGCCGAGCCCCGGCAGCTCACGTTCGACGCCCCGGTGACCGCACTCCGCATCCGCGTCATCAACGGCACGGTGAACGTGGTGGGCACGGGCGAGGACACCGCACGCCTGGAGGTGTCCGAGATCGAGGGCCCTCCCCTGACGGTGAGCCGGCGGGACGGCGTGCTCACCGTCGCCTATGACGACCTCCAGTGGAAGGGCTTCCTCAAGCGCTTCGACTTCAAGGGGTGGCGGCGCAGCGCGGCGGTCACCCTCGCCGTGCCCGCCGGGGCGAGCGTCGAGGTGGGGGCGGTCGGCGCGACCACCATGGTCTCCGGCATCGAGGGGCGCACGGAGGTCAGGGGCGTCACCGGCGCCACCGCTCTGGTGGGCCTCTCCGGCCCGGTCCACGCCGAGACGGTCTCGGGGAGCATCGAGACACAAGGGGTCACCGGCGAGCTGCGGTGCCTGTCCGTCTCGGGCGATCTGACCGTCGCCGAGGCGGCGGGGTCCTCCGTGCGGGCCGACTCGGTGAGCGGCTCGGTGATCGTGGACCTGGCCCCGGCGAGCGCCGCGCCCAAGGTGGCCCTGACCAATGTGACCGGCGAAATCGCGGTCAGGCTGCCGCACCCGGCGGACGCGGAGGTGGAGGTGGGCACCACGAGCGGCGCGGTGTCGAACGCCTTCGAGGACCTGCGGGTGAGCGGCCAGTGGGGCGCCAAGCGCGTCACGGGACGGCTCGGCACCGGCAGCGGACGCCTCAGGGCGACCACGGTCTCCGGCTCGGTCGCGCTCCTGCGCAGGCCCCCCATGGACCACGATCCGTACGACGAAGCTCCGCTGGACCCCGCCGCGGCCGACGGCCCGACCGACAAGAAGGTGCTCTGAGATGCCTCCCGTCTTCGCCCACGGCCGCCTGCGCCTGTACCTGCTCAAGCTGCTCGACGAGGCCCCGCGCCATGGTTACGAAGTGATCCGCCTCCTGGAAGAGCGCTTCCACGGGCTGTACGCACCCTCGGCCGGCACCGTCTACCCCCGCCTCGCGAAGCTGGAGGCCGAGGGCCTGGTCCGGCACACCACGGAGGGCGGCAGGAAGGTGTACGCCATCACCGACGCGGGCCGCGCCGAGCTGGCCGCCCGCAGCGGCGAGCTGGCCGACCTGGAGCTGGAGATCCGCGAGTCGGTCGCCGAGCTGGCGGCGGAGATCCGGGACGGCGTCCAGGGCGTGGCGGGCGAGCTGCGCCGTGAGATGCGGGCCGCCGCCAAGGAGGCACGCGCGGGAAGCGGCGCGGGGACGGGGAGCGGCACCGGCAAGGCGTTCCCTGACCCCGCCGACTTCATCGACGCCGCGTGGGGCGACAAGGAGGGCTGGCGCCAGGCCAAGGAGGAGTTCAAGCGCGCCAAGCAGGAGTGGAAGGAGCAGGCGCGGCGGGCCAAGGACGAGAGCCGCCGGGCCCGTGACGAGGCGCAGCGGGCGCGCCGCGAGGCCAAGGAGGCCCAGGACCGGGCGCGGACCCTGGCCCAGGAGGAGGTCCAGCGCATCGCCCGGCGCATCCGCGAGCAGGTCGAGGGCCACTCCGCACGCGGCGACTGGCCGACGGGCGTCGAGGAGGGGCTGACGAAGCTGGCCAAGGAGTTCGGCCAGTTCGGCATGGATCTCGGCAAGGAGTTCGGCGTCTGGCCCGGCACGCGCGCGTCGGACTCGCGCGCCGAGCAGGAGGACACGTCCGCCACCGCCGCTGGGACCGGGACCGTGGGCGGGACCGGGACGGAGGCGAGGGCGGAGACCGGGACGGAGACCCCCGCCGGACCCGGAACCGAGTCCGGGCTTGGAACCGAGTCCGGGGCTGAGACCGACTCCGGGGCTGAGACCAGGGCCGGGGCTGAGACCAGGGCCGGGGCCGGAGCTGAGACCAGGGCCGGAGCTGACGCCAGGGCCGGAGCTGACGCCAGGGCCGAGGCCGGGGCCGCCTTGAGCACGGCCCCCGACGCCGTCCCCGTCGGCTTCGTGCCCGACTGGGCCGCGGAGGACTCGACCGGCTCGACCGGCGACCCCGCGCGCGACCTTGAGCGGCTCCTCGACCGCTTCCGGGACGACATCCGCGACGCGGCCCGGGACCACGGCGTGACGGAGGGCCAGCTCAAGGACGCCCGCCGCCACTTGAGCAGCGCGGCGGCACACATCGGAGCGGCGCTGCGCACGCCCGAGTAGGCGAGCGCGGGGCGGCCGAACTGGCGCAGCAGCTCGATGTCGGACTCGCGCGCGCTGCGCACCGGGCCGATGGCCGGGGGCAGGCTGCTGGAGTAGACGCCCATCAGGCGGCTCATGCCGCCCTCGACCTTCTCCACGTAGACGATGTCCGCCCGGTCGAGGCCGGTGTGCGGGCGGGCCGCGCGCGCGTTGTCGAACTTCACCGCGAGCACCGGCCCCTGACGTGCCGTCAGGCCGGTGAACGGCGAGAGGGTGCGCGCCCGCCCGTCCCCGGGCGCCGGGACACTCGCGTACGAAGGGGCGTCCACGGCGTGCGCGGGACCCGGGATGCCCAGGGTGAGTGCCACCGCGGCGGCCAGGGCGAGCGCCCTCGCGCCGATCGGGGCGCGGCGTCCGCGCCGGACTGCTGTTGCTGCCATTGAGCTGTCTCCGTTCTTGGCGGCACCGGTGCCGGGCGGGGCCCGGCGGGCGCCTGTGGTGGCCGCACGGCGGCAGGCGCAGTCCTTCCTCCCCGGCCCGTCGGCCAATCGCCGCTGCGGCCATCCGACCGGCGCGACATCACCCTTTGTGGGGCACGTCCCGCGTGGCTGCGCGGGTGGGGCGGTGACATTTGTACCGGCGGGAAGGCGACATCCCGCCCTGTCGTCCGGCCTCGTCCCCGCCCCATGCTGGGTATCCGGGCACCAGCGGTACGTCGGGAGGCGTGGCAGCCATGCAGCGAGCGGAGACACGGCGGCAGGACCCGCCGAAGAGCGGTACGTACACCATCGACACGCAGGCCTCCACGGTGCGGTTCCGCACCCGGTCGGTCTTCGGGCTCTTCCCGGTGCACGGCACGTTCGGCCTGGCGCGCGGCAGCGTCGTGGTGGCCGAGCCCGCCGAGGCGTCGGCCGTGGAGGCCACCCTCCACGCGGACGCCTTCGACTCGGGGCTGCGCCGCAGGGACGAGCACGTGAGGTCGGCGGACTACCTCGACGCGGCCCGGCATCCGGAGATCCTCTTCAGGAGTACGGGGCTGCGGCGCCACGGTCGGGGGGCCGTGCTGAACGGGCGGCTGACGGTGCGCGGGGTGACCAGGGCCGTCGACGTCGAGGTCCGGGAGATCGCCGCCGAGGGGCGACGGCTGACCGCACGCGGCACGGCCGTCGTCGACCGCTACGACTTCGGCCTGACCAAGGCCAAGGGCATGACGGGCCGTCGGCTGGTGATCGAGCTGGAGATCAGCGCGTCCCGCTGAGCGGAGGCCGCCGCGCCGCGCCACGGTTCCGGGGACCCGCCCTGCGCGACCCGGACCGGTCGGCGAGAATCATGTGCGTGGCAGCGCTGAACGAGATCCTCCCCGTGGAAGCCGTCCTCCTCGACGCCCCCGCGGCCGACTGGCGCGCGGCGGTGCGGCGGGCCGGTGACCTGATGGTCGCGACCGGCGCCGCCACGGACGCGTACACCGCCGAGATGATCGAGAACGTGGAGGAGAACGGGCCGTACATCGTCATCGCGCCCGGTCTCGCCCTCGCGCACGCGCGGCCCTCGCCCGCCGTCCTCGGCACCGGCATGTCCTGGGTGCGGCTCGCCGGTCCCGTGGAGTTCGGGCACGAGGCCAACGACCCCGTCGGGCTGGTCGTCGGTCTCGCCGCGCGGGACGCCTCCGAGCACACCGCGGCGATGGGCGCCCTGGCCAGGCTGCTCGCCGACCCCGACACGGCCCGCGCCCTGCGGGAGGCACCCACCCCGCGGGCCGTGCACGCGCTCCTCGGTGGCGGCGCCGAGCCCGGACAGCGGCGGCGGGAGGCGGCCCGCGGCGGCCACGGGCCGCACAAGATCCTCACGGTGTGCGGCAACGGGGTCGGCACCAGCCTGTTCCTCAAACAGACCCTCGAAGGCGTCCTGGACCGCTGGGGCTGGAGCCGGTACGTCACCGTCGAGGCGACGGACACCATCTCGGCCAAGGGCAAGGCCGACGAGGCCGTCGCCATCCTCACCTCGCGGGAGATCGCGCGCACCCTCGGCGACGTGGGCATCCCGGTGAAGGTCGTCGAGGACTTCACCAGCGCGGCCGAGGCCGACCGCGTGCTGCGCGACACCTACGACGTC
>NZ_JASKYR010000333.1:0-9252 GCF_041028215.1 Streptomyces flavofungini | reverse complement strand
GCGCTTTCCCGGCCTCCCCAGCACCGCCGCGCTTGAGGCCTACACCTTCCCCGGGCCCACCACGCCCGAGCCCCTCGCCCTCCCCCGGCACACCGCTCCCGCGCCCCCCGGGCCGTCGCGGCCATCGGCGTGGGGTGATTCCGGAGAGCAAGGCCCTGAGGCCTGGCAGCGGTGACGGGCCGGGGTGGGGGTTGAGCGGACGCATTGGCGTCTCACCTCACATCTTCGGGTCAGGCACCCGGCGTCCCAGCGGATCGCTCAGATCCGGTAGCCGCCGCGCGGGACGGTCTCGACGACGGGCGGGGCACCGAGTTTGGTGCGGAGCCGGTTGATCGTCGCCTTGACCGTGGTGGTGAACGGATCGGCCGCCTCGTCCCACACCCGGTCGAGCAGCTCCTCGGCCGACACCACGCGGCCCTGCGCCTCCATCAGGCACTCCAGGACCGCGAACTCCTTGGGGGTCAGGGCGAGCCGCTCGTCGGCGCGGGTGGCGACCCGGCGCGCCGGGTCGAGCCGCAGGTCGCCGTGGACCAGGACCGGCGGCACGGCGGTCGCGGAGCGCCGGGCCACCGCCCGGATACGGGCGACCAGTTCGGCGTAGGCGAAGGGTTTGGGGAGGTAGTCGTCGGCGCCGAGCGTGAGGCCCTCCACGCGGTCGGCGATGGTGGCGGACGCCGTGAGCATCAGGACACGCGCGGGGGCGGGGCCCTCGACGAGCGCTCCGCACACCTCGTCGCCGTGGATGTCGGGGAGGTCCCGGTCGAGGACGACCACGTCGTAGTCGACGACGGAGGCGTGTTCCAGGGCGCCTTTGCCGTCGTGCACGACGTCGACGGCCATGCCCTCCCTGCGCAGCACTCTGGCGACGGACTCCGCCAGTTCGACGTGGTCCTCGACCACCAGCACCCTCACCCGGTCACCCCCAACTAGCGTGCGCTGCGGCCGGGACGAGCGGGCGACGGCGGCGGATCTCGTGGCGGACCACGACTCGGCGGACCACGATGCCCGTGCCGACGTCACACACCGGTCACATCCCGCCCCTGCCGTGTGCGAAGCACGTTCAGCTCCAACGTACCCCGCGTGACAGCCCGGCATCCGCGACGCCCTCGTACGGCGTCGCGGATGCCGGGGTTCCGTGTCTCGGCGGGCCTGCTAGCCGCCGCGCACCCTCGGTCCAGGGCCGTTCGGACCGTTCGGGCCGCCGGGGCCCCGGGGGCCTGGGCCGTTGGGGCCCGGGATGGGGCCGCCGTCCGGGCCGGGACCCGCGCCGGGCGGCAGCAGGAAGAGGCCGGGGCCGCCGGGACCGCCGGGCATGGGGCCTTCCGGGCCGCCGTGCAGGACGGGTCCGCCGACCGGTTCCGGCACGGGCTCGGGGTGCGGCTGGTCGCCGTTGCCGTTGCCGGAGGTCTGGCGGGCGAACTGGGTGCGGTAGAGCTCCGCGTAGAGCCCGTTCATCGCCAGCAGCTCCTCGTGCGTGCCGCGCTCCTGGACCCGGCCCTCGTCGACGACGAGGATCTGGTCGGCGTCCCGGATCGTGGAGAGCCGGTGGGCGATCACCAGGGAGGTCCTGCCGCGCAGCGCGGTCTTCAGGGCGCGCTGGAGGGCCGCCTCGGACTCGGAGTCGAGGTGGGCGGTGGCCTCGTCGAGCACGACGATGGGCGGCGCCTTCAGGAGCAGCCGCGCCATGGCCACGCGCTGCTTCTCGCCGCCGGAGAGCCGGTAGCCGCGGTCGCCGACCACGGTGTCGAAGCCCTCGGGCAGCGCTTCGATGAGGTGGTAGATCTGGGCCGCCTTGCACGCGTCGACGAGTTCCTGCTCGGTCGCGTCGGGCCGTGCGTAGGTGAGGTTGTCGCGGATCGTGGCGTGGAAGAGGTGGGCGTCCTGGGTGACCATGCCGACGGTGTCGTTGAGCGACTTCAGGGTGACGTCGCGCAGGTCGTGGCCGCCGATGCGGATCACGCCCTCGACCGGGTCGTAGAGCCTCGGCACGAGGTGGGTGATGGTCGTCTTGCCCGCGCCCGACGGGCCCACCAGCGCGGTCAGCCGGCCGGCGGGGGCGGTGAAGCTGAGGTCGCGCAGGGTCCAGGCGTTCTGCCCGCGTTCCTGAGCGGGCAGGGCGATGGACTCCAGAGAGGCGAGCGAGACGTCGGCGGCCTTCGGGTAGCGGAAGGAGACGCCGTCGAACTGGATCTCCGGCGCGGTCGTGCCGCCCTCGGCGGCCGACGGCAGCGCCACCGCGTCCGGCTTCTCGGAGATCAGCGGCTTGAGGTCGAGGATCTCGAAGAGCCGGTCGAAGCTGACGAACGCGGTGACCAGGCTGGTGTGGGCGCCGGAGAGCTGGTTGATGGGCGCCATCAGCCGGGTGAGCAGCGTGGCGAGCGCCACCAGGGTGCCGATCTGGAAGGTGCCCTCGATGACGAGGCTGCCGCCGAGGCCGTAGACGAGGGCGGTGGCAAGGGAGCCGACCAGCGTCATCGTCAGGAAGAGCATCTTGCCGTAGACGGAGGTCAGGATGCCCAGGTCGCGTCCCCTGGCGGCGAGCCGGGAGAACAGGCCCGTCTCGGAGGAGGGGCGGCCGTAGAGCTTGGCGAGGAGCGCGCCCGTGACGTTGAACCGCTCGTTCATGAACGAGCCGACCTCGGCGTTGACCTGCATGTGCTCGCGCATGATCCGCTGGAGGCGCTGCCCGACGAGCCTGCCGGGCAGGATGAACAGCGGGATCACCACGAGGGAGATGAGAGTGACCACCCAGGAGAGGTAGAACATCGCGACGAGCACGAGGATCAGCGTCAGTCCGGCGGAGACCACCGTGGACAGGAGCGTGGTGACGGCCTGCTGGGCGCCGACGACGTCGGTGTTGAGCCTGCTGACCAGGGAGCCGGTCTGCGCGCGGGTGAAGAACGCCAGTGGCTGGCGCTGCACATGGTCGAAGATCTTGGTGCGGAGGTCGTAGATGAGCCCCTCGCTGATCCGGCCCGAGTACCAGGCCTCGGCGAACCCCACGACCGCACTGAGCAGCGCGAGGCCCGCGACGGCCACGGAGATCCAGACGACGACCGAGGTGTTTCCCTTGGTGATGCCGTCGTCGATGAGGTACTTGAACAGGATGGGCATGGCCACCACGTTGCACGCGTTGAGCGCGGTGACGACCAGGAGAAGGATTATGTTGAGTCGGTACGGTTTGGCGTAGGGGAGGATTCGTTTAGCCGTGCCGGCCTTGATCTGCTGCCTGGTCACCGACTCGTCCGGCCCCATCCCCCGTATCACCATCGGCCCCGGGCCGCCGATCATGGCCACGAAATCCTCCTGTTTTCGTTGTCTTTCCGGTCGGGTCTCGCCTGTTCCCCAGCTTGGTTCCGCTAGCTGGCGGTGTCGTACTTCTCCATCTCGTCGATGAGGCTCTTGGGGCGCATGTCCGTCCAGTTCTCCTCGATGTACTTGAGGCAGGACTTCCGGGTGTCCTCGCCGAACACGGCCTTCCAGCCGTCGGGGATCTCCGCGAACACGGGCCAGAGCGAGTGCTGGTTCTCGTCGTTGACGAGAACCAGGAAGGTGCCGTTCTCGTCATCGAACGGATTTGGCATGACTTCCCCCGTCAATAAGCGTCGAATGAGCGTGAGTTACGCTATCCGGGCCCTTCTGGGGCGACAAGGCCGTCCAGACGGAGGGCCCGGGGATCGGGAGTTCACGGCGTACGGCCGGTGAAGAAGGCGGTGATCGCCGCATTCACCGCGGCGGGATTCTCCAGATATCCGTAGTGGCCGCAGCCGGGTATTTCGGTGTACCGGGCGCCGGGAATGCTCCGTGCCACCTCTCGGGACAGGTGCGGGCGTACGACGAGGTCGTCCGCGAATCCGATCACCAGACAGGGTGTGCGGATGCGCCGGTAGGCGGCCCTGCGGTCGGGGATGAGCTGGAGCCCGAGCTGGCCCCGGACGCCGGACAGGTCCACCGCCGACAGCTCAAGGACGGCGAGCCAGTCCCGCAGGGACTCCTCGTCGTTCAGGGTCCGCGGCGAGAGGTTCTGGAGCGCCTGCACATACGCCCGGAAGCGCGGCGGCAACTTGGCCCCCTCGGGGACGAGTTCGAGCTCGGCGGCCGTCATCGCCCCGGTCAGCGCGTCGGTGCGCCCGCTGGTCGCGAGCAGGACGGCCTGGCGTACGAGGCCGGGGCGGGCCAGGAGCAGTTCCTGGACCGCGATCGCGCCGAGGGAGTAGCCCACGACCCGGCAGGGGCCCGCCCCCAGGTGCTCGATGAGCGCGGCGATGTCCGCCGCCATGTCGTCGAGGGTGAAGTCGTCGGGGCAGGGGTCGCTGGGCGGGATGCCCCGGTTGTCGAGCGTGATGACGCGGTGGCCCGCCCGGGTCAGGGCGGGCACCTGGTGGGTGCGCCACATGCGGCCCGGGGCCCCGGTGCCGGTGACCATGACGACCGGGTCCCCGGTGCCGTACTCGTCGTAGGCGAGGTTGCTGCCCCGCAGCCGGGCGACCGGCATCGCGCCCCCCTCTCACTCTCGCGTCGGTTCAGGGGCGCGCGTCCCGCTGGGCGGCGCCGAAGCGGCCGACCTTGGCGATGACGTCCTGGCCGTAGATCCGCAGCGCCTGCTGGAGCGCGAACTCCGCGACGTACACGCGGAACGCGTCCGGGGGCTCGTCGGCGAGGTTGAGCATGCGGCGGTTGGTGAGGACGGCGGTGCCGTCCAGCCCCGCCAGGCCGCGCTCCACGGCGGCGTCCATCCCCTCGGGCTCGACGACCTCGTCGATCAGGAGGCGGGCGTCGGGCTCGGCGGCCCTGATCCTGCGGCCGCCCAGGATGACCTGGCGGGACAGGCGCGGGCCCGCGTACCGGCCGAAGCGGTAGTTGGCGACGCCGGGGATGATGCCCTCCTTGGCGGCGGGCAGGCTCAGATAGGCGTCGGCGGCGGCGATCACATGGTCGCAGACGAGCAGCACCTGCGCGCCGCCGCCGATGGCGAAGCCGTCCACGGCGGCGAGCCAGGGCTTCTCCACGTACGGCGAGTGCCACTGGCCCGGGTGGTCGGTGAGGACGCCGCGGACGAGCTTGTGCAGATAGCCGAGTTCGCGGCGGAGCAGGAAGCCGACCAGCGGGATGTCGCCCGCGCTGAGGCTCTTGAGGTTGATGCCCGCGCTGAACACGCGCCGGCCGCGGTAGCGGGGATGGCTCATCTCGCCGCCGCGCAGCAGCCCGACCCGGACGGCCGGGTCGAGCAGGGCGAGGTCGACCGCGGTCTCCATGTCGTCGACCTGGCGGCTGTCCTCGGCGTTCAGACAGGTGTCCCGGCACAGGGTGAGCCGGGCGACGCCGTCGTCGCCGCGCTCCAGGTGCACGGACTCCATACGGGCCACCCCGGTGTGGGTGAACACCGGCAGCAGGGCGAGCGCGCGGTCGGTGGGCCGGAGCATGGCGTCGAGGAGATGCGGGCCCGCGACCGGCGAGCGGAGCATGGCCCGCAGGAAGATGCCCTGGTCGATCTCGTGGCCCTCCTTGGCCGCCTGCGGCCTGCTCCGCTCGGCCGCGAGACGGATGTCGTCGGGGACGAGCCCGGGGAAGTCCGCCGCGGCGGCGTCCACCAGCGCGTCGATCCGCAGGGAGACCGTGCGTCCTGCGGTCAGCCGGTCGTAGACGGCGTCGGCGTACGCGCCGAGGAACGTGGCCCGCAGCGTGCGTGCCGCGTCCTTGGCGGCGTCCATCTCCGCCCGCTGCCCGGCGGTACGGGCGGGCGGCGGAGGCAGGGCGGCGGCCAGTTCGTCCACCCGGGCGACGGCCCCCGACGAGACGACAAGGTCCCGCCACCCCTCCCGCACGTCCCGGTGCGGGGCACGGCGCGSCGTTGCGGCGGCCGTGTCCGGACGCCCGGAGACCAGCGAGCTCATGACGCCGCTCCCTCGGTCCGAGTGGCCCGCTGCCGGGCGAGGGCCCGTGTCTCAGCTCCCCGTCGCAGTGCCCGGTCACAGGCCGCCAGGTGGGCGCCCAGGGCGTCCTCGAAGCTGGTCGTCGCGGCGTCGAAGAGCAACTGCCGTCGAATGGCCACCTCCTGGCCGGACAGGCCGTGGACGAGACCCGCCGCCGCGCCCACCGCCCCCACCGAGCCCTCGGCCAGTTCGTCCACGATGCCCAGGGCCAGTGCCTCCGCCGCCTCGATGGGGCGGCCGAAGAGCACGGCACGGCGGACGCGGGCGGCCCCGGCGAGCTGCACCAGGCGGTAGCCCGCCATGCCGGGCCAGGTGGCGGTGGCGTCGCGCGGCACGAGGAGTCGGGTGCCGGGGGCGGCCACGCGCAGGTCGGCGGCGAGGAACGCGTCGAGGGCGGTGCCCCCGCAGTCGCCGTGCGCGACGGCGACGGTGGCCGTGGGCAGGCGTTCCAAGCGGCGCAGGGCGCGCTCCCACTTGGTGACCAGCATGACGTCGAGGCCGCCGGCCCAGTCGCCGTCCGGGGCGCCGGTGACATGGACGACGGCTATGCCGCGCCCGTCGTGGTCCCCCTCCTGGCCCTGGTCCTCGGTGCGGTCGCAGAGGTCGGCGACCGCCTTGACGGCCGAGGCCGACAGGGGCTCGGAGCCGTCGAGCTCCAGCGCGTGCAGGGGTTCCATGGTCTCGTCCGTCCTCACCGTCGGCTCCGTCCTCGCCATGCGCTCCGTCCTCGCCATCCGCTCCGCCCTCACCATCGGATCAGCGCCGTCTCGATCGTGGAGCCCGGCCCCATGGTCATCAGCACCCCGTGGTCGCCGGGCCGGGCGGCCTCCTCCTCCAGGAGGCGTTCGTAGGAGAAGAGGAACGAGCCGCTGGACACATTCCCCTGGTCACGCAGGACGCCGACGGTGTGGCGCACGTCGTGGCGGGTGAGGCCGAGGTTGACCACGACGGCGTCGACCACCTTCTTGCCGCCGGAGTGGACCAGCCAGTGCCGGATGTCGCTCCTGCGCAGTCCGGTGCCGTCCAGCAGGCGGTCCACGACCAGTTCGGCGTGCGCGCCCACCACGTAGGGGATCTGCGGGTCGAGGAAGAAGCTGAACCTGGCCTGGTCGCGGTCCCAGTCGTAGCGCATCGCGTCCACGGCCTCGGGAATGATGCAGCTCGCGAACTTGCGGACGCGCGGGCCCTCGTCCCGCCGTCCGCCGGTGCCGGGTCCGCTGCGCAGGGCGACCGCCGCGGCGCCGTCGCCGAAGAGGCTGTTCACGACGGCCGTGCGCATCGTCCCGTCCATCGCGTACGCGGCCGAGCACGCCTCCACGCAGAGGACGACGGCCAGTTCACCGGGGTGCGCGGCGGACCATCCCGCCTCCACGCTCAGGGCGTTGAGTCCGGCGTTGCAGCCCATGCCGACGATGTCGGCCCTGCCGCAGTGCCGGTCGATGCCCAGCTCGCGGATGAGCAGCGCGCTCAGCCCCGGGGTGAGGAAGCCCGTGGAGGTCACGCAGCACAGGTGCCGCAGATCGGCGAGGTCGGCTCCGGCGCTCTTGAGACAGGCGCGCAGGGCCTCGCCGCCCATCTCGATCGCCAGCGCCTTGTGCTTGTCGAGCAGGTCGCCCTGGGACTCGGCGGTGCGGTTGCCCTGGTCGTCGGCCGGTGGCAGTGACAGATTGCGGCGCTCGATCGCGCTGTTGAGGAAGACCGAGCGCACTTTGGGGTCGGTGATACGGAAAGCGTCGAGCACTTCGGTCTGGGTGTACGAGGTGGGGGTCACCGCCGTGCCCACCCCGATGATCTCCGGGGCGTGGACGTCGTGGAGAGCCCCGGGCGGTGTCGCCTCGCTCGGTGCCGTCTGGATCGGTGCCGTCTCGATGGTGGTCATCGGAACGTCCACCCCCACATGCGTGGCTTGCTGCGACGCTGTTCTCGCATGGTGTCGTGGCCGGTCACGGTGCTGTCCCCCTTCAGGTGTCGCCCGTTGAGCCTTCGTGGGTCTTCATAGGTCTTCGTGGACCCCGTACGTCTCCGTACATCCCGTACGCCGTCAGGCGCGTGCGCTCTCGGCCTCGATGAAGCGGGCGAGCCGCGCCGTGCCCTCGGCGATCTGAGCGGGCGTCAGGTAGCTGGTGGAGAGACGGATGCCGTCGAGGCCGCCGCCGCCGGGGTGGAAGTAGGTCATGGGCGTCCAGATGACGCCGAAGTCCTGCGCCGACCTGATCAGGGCCGCGTTGTCCGCGCGGAACGGCACACGCAGGGTGAGGAAGAAGCCGCCGGTGGGTTCGTTCCAGCGCACGCCAAGCGCCGTACGCCTGTCGTACGTCAGGTGGGTGTCCAGCTCCCGCAGGGTGGCGCGCATGGCGTCGCCGTAGTACGCGGCGGCCGCGGTGTTCAGCTCGGAGACCCGGCCGTCGGCCGCGAGGAGCGCGCCCGCGACGGCCGCCTGGCTGAGCGAGGAGGTGTTGACCGTCACCATGCTCTTGACCTTGGCGAGTTCGTCCGCGAGCAGCCCGGTGCGGCCCGCTTCGTCGAGGACGGGCTGGTCGGCGACGACGAACCCGACACGGGCCCCGGGGAACACCGTCTTGGAGAACGAGCCGAGGTGGACGACCGTGTGCCCCCGGTCCATCGACTTCAGGGTGGGCAGCGGCGGCCCCGGGCTGACCAGGCGGTAGGGGCTGTCCTCCAGGATGAGGATGCCGTGCCGGTGGGCGAGTTCGAGCAGTTCGGCGCGGGCGCGCGGCCCCATCGTCGTACCGGAGGGGTTGGAGTGGTCGGGCACGATGTAGAAAGCGCGGGGGCGGCGCCCGCGGGCCCGCTCGGCGCGGATCGCCGCTTCCAGGTCGGCGCAGGAGAACCCGTCGTCGCGTTCGTCGACGGGGGTGACCTCGACGTCCAGGAGCCGGGCCGCGCCGGTGATCCCCACATAGCAGGGGCTGGAGACGAGCAGGACGTCCTCGGGGCCCGAGATGAGGGCACGCAGGACGAGGAGCATCGCCTCCTGCGCGCCGACGGTCACCACGATGGACTCGGCGGGTACGTCGATGTTCTCGTCGGCGCGCAGCGAGTCGGCGATGATCTCGCGGATCTGGCCGGACGTGGGCCCGTACTGGTACATGGCGGTGCGCACCTGCTGCGGCGAGGCGCCCTGCTCCGTGAGGTGGTCCAGGTAGCGCCGCAGGTGGGTGAAGATCTGCTCGCTGTCGAAGAATCCGTCGTACGGGCGGCCGGGCGCGAAGGAGATCGCCTCGGGGTAGCGGGAGGTGATCTCGTTGAGGAACGTCATCGTGTCCAGGACCGGAGCGGACACGCTGGCGTGCAGTTC
>NZ_JASKYR010000332.1:0-7742 GCF_041028215.1 Streptomyces flavofungini | reverse complement strand
GTCCGGTGGCGGTGAACATCTCGCCGGGGGCGGCGATGGCGCTGGGAGCGACGGTTTCGGCCTGGTGCTTGTTGTCCGGGTGGGAGATCCTTCCGGCGTGCATGAGCTGCGCGACGATCAGGCCCCCGGCCTGGTGCACGCCTTGAGCGACACCTCGCCAGGCTTCGATCTGTTCGGGAGTGTGCAGGCCGGGTGAGTTCATGTAGCCCTGTCCGACGGCGCTGGGCTGCACTCCCTCCGTGATGATCAGGCCGGCGGTCGCCCGCTGGGCGTAGTAGGTGGCCATGAGGTCGGTGGGGACGCCGTCCGGCGTGGCACGGTTGCGGGTCATGGGGGCCATGACGATGCGGTTGTTCAGCGTCCACTTGCCGATGGTGACGGGCTCGAAGAGGTCGTTCATGAAAGGTGGCTCCTGTGGGGATTCAGCATTCGTGACGGGGCACGAGGTGCGGGTTATGCGATGCGGCGCACGGCGACGACGGTGTCGGTGACCGTTGCGGTCTGTCCGTCGGGCCCGGTGGCGACGCGCTGGGGGGTGGCCAGGCGCTGGGGGATCCACTGCCCGGTGTCGAGGTCGAGGCCGTCGTAGATGTCCGCCGGGCTGGGGAAGTGGGTGTCGGGGTCGGTGTTCCATGCCCAGGGGCGTACCGAGCCGTGATCGACGATGAGGAGGATCCCGCCGGTGGCGAGCTGGTGGGCGGCGCGGCGCAGTATCTCGGCTCGCGGCAACGCGTAGGGCGTTTGCAGGTATTGGGCGGATACGAGGTCGAAGGCCCCGCTGGGGAACTCGGCTGCCAGATCGTGCTGTTGTGTCTCCACGCGTCCTTCGACGCCGTTGTCGGCGGCGAGTTGTGCGGTGCGGCGCAGCGCGGTGGGCGCGATGTCGACGGCGGTGACGTGCCAGCCGTGCGTGGCCAGCCACAGCGAGTCGCCGCCCTCGCCGCATCCCAGGTCCAGGGCGCGCCCTGGCGGCAGGTGTGCGGCGGTCTCGGCGAGCAGCGGATTGGCCGTGTTCTTCCAGACGCCGTCCTTGCCGCGGTAGAGGTGCTCCCAGAACCGGGCAGCGTCGCTGACGGCGTGGATCTCGCGTGTGAATTCGTCCATGGCGGCATGTCTCCTTCGAGTGACCTGGGTATGCGCGAGGGTCAGTGGACGGAGGGGGCGGCAGTCGCGGTGCCGGCAGCGCCCTTGGGGGACTTCACCAGGGTGATGAGAGCGACGAGTGCGGCTGCCAAGAGGACTCCGGCAACGATGGACGCAATGCGGTAGCCGTGCAGGAACGCTTCGAGCTGGAGGTTCTTGGCGGCTTCGCCGGGTGTAGTGGTGTGTGAGGCGAGGTAGCCGGTGACGGCCGAGATGTAGAGGGTGTTGAGAAGGGCGGGGCCCAGCGCTGCGCCGATCTGCTGGCTGGTGCTCAGGGCGGCGCTGGCGACGCCCGCATCGTGCGGATTGACGCCGGAGAGTGCGATGTTGGGGCCGGCGAGGAAGAAGAATCCGACGCCGACGCTGACCAGGATCTGGGTCGGCAGTACCTCACCGGTGTAGCCCGATGCGGCGTCCAGTCGGGTGAGCCAGAGCAGCCCTGCGGTGGCAAGCGTGGTGCCGACGGCCATGAGGAGCTTGGGGCCGTACCGGTTGACCAGAGGGGCGCCCAGGGTGGTGGTGGCAATGATGCCGATACTGAAGGGCAGGAACGCACAGCCCGCCTGTAGAGGCGTGTAGCCCAGATTGACCTGGAGGAAGTAGGTCATGAACAGGTTCATGCCGAACATGCCGGCGCCGATGAGGAGGTTGGCGAGGAATACGCCGGCGCGGGATCGGTCGAGGATCACCCGCAGCGGCAGCAGCGGGTGCGTACTGCGGTGCTCGACGACGACGAACGCGGTCAGCAGGACTACCGCAGTGCCGAGGAGCCCGAGCGTCGTCGGGTCCGTCCAGCCGCCGCCGTCCGCTGCCTGGGCAAATCCGTAGACCAGCGAGACGAGCCCGCCCGTCACCAGGACGGCTCCGGGGATGTCGTAGTGGCGGTCGCCCGCTGCGCGGCTTTCACGGACGTAGTGGCGGGCTGCGAGCACTGCGGCCAGAGCGATGGGGATGTTGATGTACATGCACCAGCGCCATCCTGCGTACTCGGTGAGGACGCCTCCCAGCAGCAGGCCCACCGCGCCGCCTCCGCCCTGGAAGGCACCGAAGATCCCGAATGCCTTGGCGCGCTCCTTCTGGTCGGTGAACGCGACAGTGATCAGGGAAAGTGCGGCGGGAGCGAGGACTGCGGCGAAAGCGCCCTGCAGGGCTCGTGCGGTGAACAGCGTGCCCGGGTTGGGGGCCAGGCCGCCGAGCAAGGAGGCGACGGCGAAACCGAGCAGGCCAAGGAGCAGCGCCTTCTTACGGCCGATGAAGTCGGCGATCCGGCCGCCGAGCAGCAGTAGTCCGCCGAAGGCCAGCGCGTATGCGGTGATCATCCACTGGCGGTTCGTGTCACTCATGCCCAGGTCGCTCTGGGCCTGGGGAAGGGCGATGTTCACGATGGAGACATCGAGGACAACCATGAGGGTCGCGACGGATGCCACGATCAGTGTCATCCACCGGTGTGGGTCGGCCGCTGCAGGGTCGGTCGCCGCGGTGGCGCGGCGAGCGGGGCTGGTCATCGGAGAGTTCTCCTGAACAAGTGGAGGATGTGTGCGGGGCGGCCGTGTGTGCCGCGTCAGATGGAGAGTGACCCTCAGCCCGGCAGGCTTGCAAAACCTCATGCCGTTTCGGCAATGTGAAGCCATGAAGAACATCGAGCAGGTCCTTACCGGCATCGGTCCGCGCCTGCGGGCACTGCGCCAGCAGCGCGGACTCACCCTGGCCGCGCTCTCCAAGACGACGGACATCTCAGAGAGCACGCTGTCCCGCCTGGAAGGCGGGAGCCGCAAAGCCAACCTGGAACTGCTGCTCCCCCTCGCAGCCGCCTACCAGGTGCCCCTCGACGATCTGGTCGGAGCGCCGGAGACCGGCGACCCACGCGTTCACCTGCGCCCCGTTACACGAGGCGGCATGACCTACATTCCGCTCAGCCGTCGCGCCGGAAGCCTGCACGCCCACAAGCTCGTCATCGCTCCGTCTGCGGGCGAGCCAGAGCTCAACGTCCACGAAGGCTACGAATGGATCTACGTCCTGGACGGCCGGCTGCGGCTTCTGCTCGGTGAGCGATCAGTAACTCTGGCACCAGGCGAGGTAGCGGAGTTCGATACACATGTGCCGCACTGGCTCGGGCCGGACGACGACCGGCCGGTCGAGCTGCTGATCATCTTCGGCAAGCAGGGCGAGCGGGCCCATCTCAAGGCTCACCCGGGCTAACGCACTGCACTCACTCGGCGTCCGGCAGCAGGGAATCGAGGCCGCGCCGTCGCACCCCCAGAACGCGTTCCGTGACCATCGCATCGCTCGCGGCACTGAATGGGCCGCCGGGCGGGGCCGCTCGCAGGCGCGCGACGGCCTCATCCGCATCCGCGTTGACAAGATCGGCGTTGATGGCGGCGGCTGCGGTCACCCCCTGGGACTGAGCCTGAGCAAGTCCCGCCATCAGATCAGCGACATTCCCAGCAACCCACACGCCCGCAACCTCGGTTGCTCCCATAGCGTCGGCGGGCACATAGGTACCCAAGCCCATCGGGTGCGGCACCGGGCTGATGCCCAGCCCCGCGAGGAGAGCGCTACGGGCAGCGAAGCGAGGGGCAACCACCAGCGCCTGCATGGGAATCAGCAGCCCAGAGTCGAGCCGGACACCGCTCAGTTTGCCGTCGGTGACCTCCACACCGGCCACCTCACCGTGCACGACCTCGATGCCGCGGGCGGCCAGCCGCTCCCACTGCTCCTCCTCGGGCTCGGGGCCGGTATGAAGAAAGAGAGTCACCCGGCTGGACCACTGACGGAACAGCAACGCCTGGTGCATCGAAGCAACTCCCGTGCCCAGCACACCGACAGAGGTGTCCTGGACCTCCCAGCCGTGGCAGTACGGACAGTGCAGCACATCCCTCCCCCACCTCTCGGACAGTCCCGGCAGCTCTGGCAGCTCGTCCGCCAGTCCGGTGGTGACCAGCAGGCGGCGGGCCCGGAAGACCTTGCCGCTCTCCGTCTCGACGCCGAAAAGCCCGTCTGCACGGGTCGCGTTCACAGCCCACTCCGAGACCACGACACCGCCGTACATCTGGACCTCCACCCGACCCGCGCGCAGCAATTCCAGGGGAGCCACCCCGTCGCGGGACAGCAGGCCGTGCGCTGCAGCAGCGGGCGCATTGCGGGGCTCTCCCGAATCGAGCACCAAGACAGAGCGCCGCGCTCGGGAGAGGGTCAGCGCCCCCGAAAGACCAGCGACTCCGCCGCCGATCACCAGCACGTCAAACACGTCAGAACCCAGATCGTTTGTCATGCCGAAACCGTGCGGCCCTCGCGCGCCGAACGCTATTCTTCGTGCCATTTCGGCAAGGAACACTCCCCTTGCCTGCCTCTATATTCAGGAAACACCGGAGTTCTGCGGCGCCGGGGCATCCGGCACGACGGCGAAGTAGTCACATGCTCGGCCGGACAAGTCCTAGGTGGCCGCCCGCTGCGACGTCGCGTGGATGGAGCCGAGCAGACTCAGGGCCTGGGCGCTGGCACTGCCCGACTCGGCCTGGTAGATGATGAGTTGCTGGCCGGGGGCGTCACGTACGTCGAAGGACTGGTACGTGAGGGTCAAGGCGCCGACATCCGGGTGCAGGAGGTGCTTGGCGTTCTGCGTCTTGCCGTGCACGGCGTGGGTCTTCCACAGACGGGTGAAGTCCGTGCTGCGCTCGGTGAGCGTCCGGACGAGTTCGTGCAGCCGGGGGCTGTCCGGGTCGAGTCCGGAGGCCTGGCGCAGGTGGCCCACCAGGATCGCGGTCGTGTCACCCCACCGCGTGTAGAACTGCCTGCCCGCCGGGTCGAGGAAGGCCATGCGGGCCAGGTTGTCCATCCGCTCGAAGGGTGAGTGCAGGGCCTCGGCCATGGCGTTGGCCGCCAGGACGTCCAAGGTCCGGTTGATGACGAACGCCGGGGCGCCCGGGTAGCCGTCCATGAGCTGGCGAAGGGCGGGGCTGACCCGGTCGGTGGTGTGGGTGAACTGGTTGACCGGCGCCGTCCCGGCGAGCTGGTGCAGATGCGCGCGGGCGTCCGCGTCGAGGCGCAGGGCGTGACCGAGCGCGTCGAGCACCTGGGCCGAGGGATGGCGTTCGCGGCCCTGTTCCAGGCGGGTGTAGTAGTCCGCGTTCACTCCGGCCAGGACGGCGACCTCCTCGCGGCGCAGGCCACTGACCCGGCGCAGGCCGTAACTGGCCATGCCGACGTCTTGTGGCTGAACGGCTGACCTGCGTGCGCGCAGGAACTCTCCCAGATGGTTGTCGGTCATGCCGTCAAGGTTAGGCCGGGGGCCCGGCCCACTGCCTGGGTGTGGTGCACCCAGGCAGTGGGCGTCCTGGTCGTACGCCCGTGACTTGCCCAGACTCGGTCGGGCAGGACGGCTGGCGCAGACAGCGCCCCGCCATGAAAGGACTCCGCACATGAAGAGCAACGCCAACGCCAACGACAATGCCAACGCCCGTGCCAACGCCCATGCCGACGCCGACGTGGTCGGGATGTGGGTGACCGCCGACGGTCACATCCGCCAGGAACTGCTGGCGAACGGCCGGTACGACGAGGCCCGGGGCAACCGGCGCAGCGCCTACACCGGCCGCTACACCGTCACCGGAAGCCACCTCGACTACGTCGACGACACGGGGTTCACCGCGACGGGCGACATTCGCGACGGCGTGCTCTACCACGAACATCTCGTGCTCTACCGGGAAGAGGCGGCTTCCCCATCCGGTACCGTAAGTGACATATCGTGACGTTATGCTAATAAAGCGGGTGAAATGTCATGAATGAGGGCGCGGAACGGGCCACCGGACCGCGCCGCCCGTCGTGGGCGGCGTGTGCCCTGGCCGTCGCAACGCTTCTCGGCTGTGCGCACCCCGCCTGGGCGGGCCCGCCGCCCGCCCAGGCCACGCGGGCGGCGCGCATCGCGGATGACGCCCCCGGCCACCGCACCGCACTGCGCGTCCTCGCCGCCGTCAACCGGTCCCGGGACAGGGCCGGTTGCGCCCCCGTGCATCTCAGCGTGGCGCTCACCAGGGCAGCCGAGTCGCACAGCGTGCACATGGCGCGCAACCGGCGGCTTTCCCACGCGGGCGCGGGGTCCAGCACGCCCGCCGAACGGGTGCGGGCCAGCGGGTACCGAGCCCAGCAGACGGCCGAGAACATCGCTGCGGGGCCCGACACCCCCGAAGCGGTCGTGGCCGCGTGGCTGGACAGCCCCTCTCACCGCGAAGCGATGCTCACCTGCGGTTTCACCCACGCCGGTGTCGGAGCGGCGGCCGGAGCCGTGCACTCCGGCGCCGGGCCCTGGTGGACGCTGGACCTCGCCGAGAGCCGTTGAAGGCGTACGGGGTCAGCCCTTGCGGGTCTTGATCTCTTCGGTGAGGGCGGGGACGACCTCGAAGAGGTCGCCGACCACGCCGTAGTCGACGAGGTCGAAGATCGGGGCCTCGGCGTCCTTGTTGATGGCCACGATGGTCTTGGAGGTCTGCATGCCCGCTCGGTGCTGGATGGCGCCGGAGATGCCGGAGGCGATGTAGAGCTGCGGGGAGACCGACTTGCCGGTCTGGCCGACCTGGTTGGAGTGCGGATACCAGCCCGCGTCCACCGCGGCACGGGAGGCACCCACGGCCGCGCCCAGGGAGTCGGCGAGGTTCTCGATGAGCGAGAAGTTCTCCGCGCCGTTGACCCCGCGGCCGCCGGAGACCACGATCGCGGCCTCGGTCAGCTCCGGGCGGCCGGTGGACTCCCGCGGGGTCCGCGCGGTGACCTTGGTGCCGGTGGCCTGCGCGGAGAACGTGACCTCCAGCGCCTCCACCGCTCCGGCGGCCGGAGCGGCCTCCACCGCGGCGGAGTTGGGCTTGACGGTGATGACCGGCGTGCCGCGGGTGATGCGGGACTTGGTGGTGTAGGAGGCGGCGAACACCGACTGGGTGGCCACCGGACCCTCCTCACCGGCCTCCAGGTCCACCGCGTCGGTGATGATCCCGGACTGCAGGCGCACCGCCAGCCGGGCGGCGATCTCCTTGGCCTCGGCCGAGGACGGCACCAGCACCGCCACCGGCGCGACCGCGGCGTGCGCCGCCTGCAGCGCGTCCACCTTGGGCACCACCGAATAGTCGGCGAACTCCGCCGCCTCGGCGGTCAGCACCCGCACCGCGCCGTGCTCGGCCGAGCRCGGCGCGGTGCGGGTGCTGACCGCCGAGGCGGCGGAGTTCGCCGACTATTCGGTGGTGCCCAAGGTGGACGCGCTGCAGGCGGCGCACGCCGCGGTCGCGCCGGTGGCGGTGCTGGTGCCGTCCTCGGCCGAGGCCAAGGAGACCGCGCGGACCCCGCGGGAGTCCACCGGCCGCCCGGAGCTGACCGAGGCCGCGATCGTGGTCTCCGGCGGCCGCGGGGTCAACGGCGCGGAGAACTTCTCGCTCATCGAGAACCTCGCCGACTCCCTGGGCGCGGCCGCCGGAGACCACGATCGCGGCCTCGGGGTCAACGGCGCGGAGAACTTCTCGCTCATCGAGAACCTCGCCGACTCCCTGGGCGCGGCCGTGGGTGCCTCCCGTGCCGCGGTGGACGCGGGCTGGTATCCGCACTCCAACCAGGTCGGCCAG
>NZ_JASKYR010000331.1:0-9335 GCF_041028215.1 Streptomyces flavofungini | reverse complement strand
CCCCATTAGGTTACGGGGCCCGGCCTCGGCTCCCTGACGCTGGCCCTTCTGGAGACCGCCTCCCACGTCACCGCCGTGGAGATCGACGACGTGCTCGCCGGGGCGCTGCCCGCGACCGTCAAGGCGCGCCTGCCGGCACAAGGAGGGCGCGCGCCTGGAGGACGACCGCGGGCAGCGGGACGAGGAGGCAGATGGCGCCGAGCAGGACGCCGTAGGTCCAGGGTCCCGCGGCGGTGGCGAGGCTCGCGGTGAGCGGGACGAGCAGCCAGGTCACGGCGGGGAGGGCCCGGGGGGCGCCCGCGCGGGCGGCGACCCTGGGGGCGGCGAGCGATCCGGCGAGACCGGCGGCGCCGGAGACGGCGAGGACGACGCCGAGGGAGAGCGCGCCGGTGCCGGAACGTTCCAGCGCGAAGACGGCGGCGTAGTACAGCGCCACGGCCACTCCGTTGACCAGGGCGATCCACACCAGCACGAGGCGCAGCAGCGGTTCGCGCCGCACCAGCCGCAGCCCGGCGGCGGCCTCGCGCAGCAGCCCGTCGCCGGAGGACTCCGCCGAGGCCTTCAGGTCGGTGCGCATGGCCCGTACGCAGCAGGCGGCGACGGCGTAGGAGAGTGCGTCGGCGACGAAGGGCAGGGCGCGGGAGAGCTGGTAGGCGGCGCCTCCGAAGGCGGGGCCCAGGATCAGCGCGCCCTGGTCGGCCGCGGCGAGCCGGGCGACGGCGCGGGGCTGGTCGTCGGGCGGGCAGACCAGGGCCACGGTGCCGCGCGACGCCGCCTCGTGGCACGCGGTGGCGAACCGTTCGACGAGGACGGCGCCGAGGAGGTGCGGGAGGGTGAGGTGTCCGAGGGCGAGCGTGAGAGCGACAGAGCCCATGGCGAGCGCGGAGACGGCGGCCGACCAGAACATGATCGTCTTACGGGCGCCCCGGTCGGCGGGGACGGCGGCGAGCGGCCCGAGCAGCAGCCCGGCGGCCAGCGAGAGTCCGGCCACGAGCCCGGCGGTCTGCGCGGAGTGGCCGAGACCGAGGAGCAGCAACGGCAGGACGACGCCGGATGCCTGGGTGCCGAGGGCGTCGGCGGCGTTGGCCCACCAGAAGAGGCGGAAATCGCGTGCGGACGTGCCGCCCGAGGGGGTGGAGGCGCCTTTGGAAGGGGTGGAACCGGAGGATGCGCGGCGGCCCCGGAACAGCCGGGGCCGCGGTAATCCACCACGGTGATCCGGCGTTCCCGCCTGCGTAAATGACTCCACGCACGTCCCCCACAAAGATGAAGTAGCTGTGCAGAGATGTGTAGAAAGTGAAACGAGCGGGATCGTAGCCAGCGCTCCGAGCGAGCTACAAGGTCGCGAAGCCCCTGGCCGAAAAGCGCGGTGCGGGGCGGGTCGGATGGTTGGCCTGATGTCGGCACCAAGGGGAGGCGTGGGTTCCGGGGCGGCCTGCGGGGTTGGTGTGACGTGAGTGACGAGTGTGACGCGAGGGGCGCCGACGAGGGCGTGCCAACGGCCGGGTCACACGGGGTCGCCGCGCACCGACGGGCCGTCAACACCCGTTGTGGTTCACCTGGTTGAGTCCCGCCTCAGGGGGGAGGATGGCCGGTTCCCACCGTGTCCACCGCCGGGGCACCGGCGTCCGGTTCGCTTCGCTCACCCCATCGAGCCGACCGCCGGAGGGAATTCGGTTGCCGGAACACGATGGAGGTGTATGCAATGGCCAACATGATCATTGAGGCGGCCGGTGCGCGAAGGCCGCTTGGACCAGCCCTCCGCGCCACGGGACGGCCGCCCGGCGAAGAGGAATCCGAGGGAGACGCCAGCACATGACCACACCCACCACACCGGCACCGCCGCCCCCGCCCGAGGGGACCGGCACCTCACCGGTCCGCATCGGTGTGCTGGCACCGCTGACCCCGCCGGGCTGGGCCGAGGCGGGCCGGCATCTGCTCGCCGGATGCGAACTGGCCGTCCGTGACATCAATGACAACGGTGGGATCGCCGGACGCCCGCTCGAACTCCTGGTCCGCGACACAGCGGCCGACCCGGACAAGGCCGCGGCGGCCGTTGCGGAGCTGGCCCGCAGCGGTGTGGCCGCGCTCGCCGGGGAGTATCACAGCGTCGTGGCCCGTACCGCCGCCGCCAGGGCCGACGCGCTCGGGCTGCCGTTCCTGTGCTCGTCGGCGGTGTTCGACGCGCTCACCGAGCGGCCGACCCCCTGGGTGGCGCGCCTGTGCCCCGCGCAGTCCCACGGCTGGCGGATCTACGCGGACTTCCTCCTCGACGCGGGCCACGACCACATCGCCGTGGCCACCCAGGCCGGTGCCTACTGGGCGGCGGGAACCCGCATCCTGCGGGAGCATCTCGCCCCGCACGGCGGTACCGTCACCGAACTCCACGCGAGCGCCCTCTCCCCCACCGCGCTCCGCGACGAGCTTGCCGACAGCGGTGCCACGGCGCTCCTTGTCCTGACCGGCCAGCCCGAGCCCGCCGTCTCCCTCGTCCGGGCGGTCCGCGGCGACCGGCGCCTGGCCGACGTCCTGATCGGCGCCCCGGCCGGTCAGCCGGAGTTCGCCGCGTGGGCAAGGCTCCTGGGCAGGGACGGCGCCGCGATCCCCTTCCTGCGCTACCTCCCGGAGCGGCTCACGCCCCTCGGCACACGGGTGGAGTCGGCCCTGCGCGAGCGGCTGTCCGAGGCGCCCTCCTTCGTGGCCTTCGAGGGGTACGACACCCTCACCGTCCTCGCCGGGGCACTCCGCGCCCACGGCGCGGACCGGACACCCCTCGCCGAGGCCTGGCCCCACCTCACCGTCGAAGGCACCCGAGGCACGATCCGGTTCTCCCGCACACCGGGCAGCCCCGTCTGGCAGTGGGCCTGGCCACCGGTCCAGGTCACCGACCGCGACCCGGCGGACCCGCAGCGCTTCCGGGTACTCAGGCAGGACGAGCACGAGCGGCCCGATGGACGCCGGTCCGCCCGGGGAAGGGGCATGAGCCGATGAGCCTGCGGCAGTACGAGTACGCCTTGGCCGTTGCCGAGGCCGGGTCCGTGACGGCGGCGGCGGAGGTGCTGCATGTGGCTCAGCCGTCGGTGTCCCAGCAGATCCGTGCCCTGGAGCGGGAACTCGGGGTGCGGCTGTTCGCCCGTACGCCGGGCGGGCTGGTGCCCACCGTGGTCGGCCGGGCGTTCCTGCGGGAGGCGGAGGTCGCCGTGAGCGCCGCGCGACGCGCGAGGGCGACGGCGCGGGCGGGCGCCGACGAGCTGGTGGGCGAGCTGGTGGTATCGGTGCAGATGGGCTTCGGGACACGCCAGTTGCCCGCCGCGCTGGGGGCGCTGCGGCGCCGGTTTCCGCGCCTGGAGGTCACCGTCTTCGAGGAGCCGAGCTCCGCCGAGCTGGAGCGGCTGGGGCGCCGGGGCGTGCTCGACCTCGCGCTGATGGCCGCGTGCGAGCAGACCCCCGACGACGCCCATCACCTCGGCGACGAGGAGTTCGTCGTGGTGCTCGCCGCCGGGCACCCGCGGCTCGCCGCCGAGCGGATCGAGCTGCGGGACCTGGCGGGCGAGGCCTGGGTGCGGTTCGACCGGGACTGCGCGCTCGACGGTGTACTGCTGAGCGTGCTGCGGGACAACGGCCCGGGCCCGGTCACGGCCGCCCGCGTCTCCCAGACGGCGACGGCCGTGCGCTGGGCCGCCCACGGCCTCGGGGCCACGCTCGTCCCGGCCTCCGCCGTGCCCCTCGGCCACGAGCACCTCGTACGACCGGTGTTCCCGCCCGTGTCCCAGCCCGTCATCGCCGTGCTCCGGCAGGCCGCGGGACCGGCGGAGACCGCCCTGCTGGAACTCCTGCGCAAGGAAACCTGGTCCGGGCCCGATTTCCTCTCATCCCTCCGGACACCTTGACCGCTCCGCTCCGGAATATCAGCGGAATAAGTCACATACTCCTGGAATCAGGCCCGGGGGAATTCACCGCCGTCCACGAAGATATTGCTTCCGGTCAGCCAGCCCGCATGGTCGGAAAGAAGGAACAGCACCGCGTCCGCGATGTCGTCGGGCTGCCCGTCGCGCCCCAGCGGAGGGCTCGTGTCGTCCTGGCCCGGCCCCGCGTCCAGGAGCGCCCACTGTTCCCGCGTCGCCTCGCCGCCGGGCGTCGCGGTCCTGCCGGGCGAGACGGTGTTGACCCGGATGCCGAACGGCGCCAGTTCCAGGGACAGCCCGCGGCTGTAGTTCTCAAGGGCGGCCTTCGCCGCCGTGTAGTGCAGGAACGGAGGCGCGGAGGTGGGGACCGCGGCCGAGGACACGTGCACGATCGCCCCCGAACGCCGCTCCCGCATCCCCGGCGCCAGCAGCGCGTCCAGCCGCACCGACGCCAGGTAGTTGAGGGCGAGCGCGTCCTCCCACTCCTCGTCGGAGATGGCCAGGGCGCCCTGGTGCGGCCGCGCCCCTCCCGCGTTGTGGACCACGAGGTCCACCCCGCCGAGCACCTTCCGCACGGCGGCGGCGAGCGCCCGCGCACCGGCCCGTGTCCGTACATCGGCCTCGACGAAGTGGGCCCCTTCGGGCACCGCGCCGGTCGCCGACCTGGCGGTCGTGAGCACCTGCGCGCCCGCCTCCAGAAGGCGGCGCACGACGGCCGCTCCGATCCCGCGGGAACCACCCGTCACCAGGGCCCGCGTTCCCGCGAATTCGTGTGCCGTCGTTCCCGGCTCGTTTACGACAGTGGTCATGCCACCGTTCCTCTCCCGTGTGTTTTCGCCTGCTCGGCGTAATGAGCGCTTCAACCGTAGATACGGAGCGGAAGGCGGGGCAAAGACGAAATATGAGCGGGCCCTATAGGAAACCCCTATAGGAAACCCCTGCGGGAATCCCCGGTGGGGAACTCAGGCAGGCCCCCGTCGCGACGTCCGGGGATGCGTGGCACGAGGTGCCGGGGGCACAGTGAGGGCATGACGATGACCCTTGGTGCCTTTGTTCTCGGCACTCCCGATCCGCCCGCGCTCGCCGACTTCTACCGTGCCCTGCTTGGCTGGCAGGAGGTGGAGCGCGGCCCGGAGTGGGTGCGCCTGCGGGCCCTTGAGGAGGAACGCCCCGGTCTCAGCTTCCAGTTGGAGACCGACCACACTCCCCCGGTCTGGCCGCAGCGGCCGGACGCCCAGCAGATGCAGGCCCATCTGGACCTCCAGGTCGACGACCTGGAGGCGGAGACCGGGCGGGCCTGCGCGCTCGGCGCGACGCTGGAGGACCACCAGCCACAGAAGGACGTACGCGTCCTGCGCGACCCGCATGGCCACCTGTTCTGCCTCTTCCTCCCGGGAGCCTGAGCGGCCCGGCGGCCCCGAGCCCTCCGTCGCGCGCGCCGCACGCACCACGGCGTACGCGGCGCTCTCCCGGCCGAGGTGGCGCAGACTGCGGACAAGTCCCGCTCGCGGTGGGAGGCTTGAGGGGACGGCCGCCGCCGCGCATGGGCGGCACGGCGGCGACCGGGCTGCGCGAGGGGCCGAGGCTCCCCCTCGGCCGGTTCCTCGCGCGAGGTGCCCTCTGGCGGCGATCGCGAGGGTTGCGGGTGTGCCTCGCGGGCTCGCACGGAGGGCGGAAGGCTGGAGCCGTGCTGTCGGCGGTGCGGCTCCAGCGCTCGACGGGCGTCAGCGGCTCGGGGTTCGGGAGCCTCGCGTCCGTCTCGAAGGGTAGAGGGCCGATCGTGATGATCGGAAGCCTCTTCTGATCAGGGGCGCCCCTACGTTGCCGACATCACACCGCACGTGACGCGACGGGGGCGCGCCGGATGTGTGGATAGCCTCGGGGAATGGATCTGCGACTCGCGGCGTACGCCGTGTGCGTCGAGAACGGACGGGTACTGCTCGCCCATGCCGTGCGGCCGGACGGTGCGAAGACCTGGACGCTGCCGGGCGGCAGGGTCGAGCACGCGGAGGACCCGTTCGACGCGGTGATCCGCGAGGTCGCCGAGGAGACCGGCCTCGACGCCGTGGTGGAGCGTCTCCTCGGCGTGGACTCACGGGTGATCCCCGCGGCCGAACGCCGTCGTCCCGGCAGCCCGGAGCTGCACAACGTCGGCGTCTTCTACCAGGTCCGCGTCACCGGCGGGCGGCTGCGCCCCGAGCCCAACGGCGACACCGCCGAGTCGGTGTGGACCCCCCTCCCCGATGTGGTCCGCCTCAGCCGCTCCTCGCTCGTGGACATCGGCCTCGCCCTGGCCGGGTCCGCCCCGCCCACCGGCCACGTCCCTCCCGTGCCGGTCGGCAGGCTCATCCGGCACTGACGCCGGGCGGGCGGTCTGTCAGGCGGTCCCATTCCAGGGCGCTGGAGCCCTCTCCGCGGCCGGTGGTGCGGGTGATGCCGTACCAGACGACGATGTGGCCGTCCGGGGTGCGGGTGCGGTTGTAGGCGGCGGAGACCTTGGTTCCGGCGCGCGGGACCTCCTCCTCGTGGACGAAGTAGGGCTGCCCCGCGTACGCCGGGCAGCGCGGGCACGAACTCCTGGGGCAGGGCGACGGTGGTGGCTCCGGGCACGGTGAAGACCAGGACCCGGGTGGTGCCGACGGCCAGCACGACGGGAAGGCCCTCCGCCGCGAACGAGGCGAGGATCGGCTCGATGGGCAGCGACAGGCTCTTGTTCACCTTCTGCGCGGCGACGAAGATGCCCGCGTAGTGCAGCGTCACCACCTGGCCCGCATCGTTGACCAGGACGCTGCCGGAGTCCCCGCCGTCGGAGACGTACACGGGCCTGCCGGGGCGCACGGCGACGTTGGGGTTGGGCCTGACGACGGTGACGTTGTTCCTCGCGATCCCGTCCTCGATGGTGTGCGTGGTGTCGATGGCCTCGACCACACCGCCGGTCAGCCGGGTCCGCGCGCCGCGCTTGCGCACCGCGTAACGGGCCGTCCTCACCTCGGCGTCGGTGATCGTGTGCGTCCCGGTGACCACCCCGATGTCGATGATCTCCTTGCGGTACTCCATCCCGGCGTCGAGCTGGATCAGCGCCGCGTCCCGTACGACGGTCAGCGGCCTGCCCGCCGCGTAGGTGCCGAACATGTGTGAACAGCACTTCGTGGGCCTCGACTTGGCCTCGGACTGCCCGGCCCGGGTGCTACCGGCGACGGCGTCCGGGCGGTTCTTCCCCTTGCCGACCACCACGTGGTAGTTGGTGAGCGCGTAGACCTTGTCCGGGTCGGTGGGGTGCAGCAGGAAGCAGCCGAGGGTCCCGGCGCCGACGCCGGTCAGGTCGCTCTGCACCCGGCCGCCGCCGATCAGCGGCCGGTAGCGCTCCTCGTCGGTGTCGTTGTCCGGCGTCAGCGGCGCCCCGGGCACGATGCCGGGAGGCGCCGCCGCCTGCACCGCGGGCGCGAGGACCTCCAGATGGCCCACGCCGAGCTCGCTCACGTCGATGGCGACGCCCTCGAAGTGGGTCGGCAGGATCTCTCCTGCCGCCAGTTCGGCCGGGGGCCGCTTGCGCTCGACGAAGACCTTCAGGACGAGCTCACCGGTGGGAGCACCGCCCCGTTCCCGCCCGCCGATGCCCACGCCGGTGACCCCGGGCAGCGTCATGAGCAGGTCGGCGGCCCGTTCTTTGACAGCACGAAGGCTCGCGTCACGCATGGCATCCCCCTTGCCCCGGTCCCGGGTACGCGCCTGCACACTCCCGGCGGGGCTGGACTGCGGAGCGTACCCCCGCCTCCGGGGGCAGTCACCGGGCCCGGCGGCCCGATGAGGCGAACTGGTCCCGGCCGGTGTCCGCCGGGGCTCGTCGCCGTATGAGGGCCCGTCAGCCTTCTGACGGGCCCTGCCGGGGCGGACATGCGTACGTCAGGCGGCGGGGCCGGGCCGTCCGGCGAGGTCGATGCTGAAGGTCACCCGGTCGAATCCGGGGCCGTCGTAGTCCGGCCGCACCGCCGACACGGTGAAGCCGAGCCGGGCGTGGAAGGACTGCGAGGCGGTGTTCTGCGGGCTGGTGACGCAGTGCACGTACCGGCGGCCGTGCGACCGCACGAGCGCGAAGAAGGAGTCGTAGAGGGCGCGTCCGACGCCCTGCCCGTGCAGGCGGGGGTCGACACCGGCGAAGTGCACGTAGGCGGACTCGGGGTCGGTCTGCGACAGGAAGCCGACCAGGAACGCGGCGAGCTCTCCGCGACCGTCGTCGCGCTCGACGACGAAGCTGGTGGTGGTGAAGTGCTGGAAGTACAACCGGGGCAGGAGCAGCGTGCGTTCCAGGGTTCCTCTCTCGCCCTTCAGCCCGCCCCACCACGTGTCGACGGCCGCGAGCACCGGAAGATGGTCGTCCTCGGCGAGCTGTCGTGCCGTCAGTCCAGAAGGAAGGTCATCGATCATCGACGCAGTCTGCCACCGGCGCCGGACACACCGCTACGCGTCGCCGGGCAGGCTCCTCAGCAGGGCGTCGATGGCGCGTTCCGTCGACGCGGCCATGTCCACCGCCGCCGGGTCGAGGAGCCACTGCACCTGAAGCCCGTCCATGACCGCGATGATCGCGTTGGCGGTGGCGGCGATGTCCAGGTGCCGCTCCACCTCCCCCAGTTCGCAGGCCTCGGCCAGCGCCTCGGCCACCAGGCCGCGCAGACCCGCGTAACGGGCACGGAAGTAGGACTGGGCGGGGTGGTCGTCAGTGACGCTCTCCGCCGAGAGCACCGTGTAGAGACGGACGATTCCCTCGCGTCGCGCGTTGCGGCGGGCCGTGTCGACCAGATGCCGCAGGAAGGCCAGGCCGCGCGGGCGCGCCGAGCCGAGGTCGGCGATGTCGGTGGCGTCCCGCAGGTCGAGGACCTCGGTCAGCAGATTGCTCTTGGAACGGAAGTAGTGCAGCACACCGGCCTGGGTCAGCCCGGCGCGGTCGGCGATCTCGGCCAGGGACGCCTTCCCGTACCCGCGCGCGGCGAAGATCTCCATGGCGATCCCGAGGATCTCGTCGTGGCGCTCCTGGGCGGCGGGGCTGCGCCCGCGCCGACCGCGTCCACCGGCCCGGGACGCGGTCGGTCCACCGGCCTGGGATCCGCTCGGCCCACCGGCCTGGGATGCGGTCGTCGCCGCCTTGTCCGTGCTCACCTGCCGGAGTCTAGGCGGGGCGTGATCGCCGCGAAAGAAGTTGCGCGCGAGTGCTTACTAAGTACTCAGTAAGCGTGCTTTCATGACGCCCGTGCCGCCACGCCGCCCCTGCGGCCACACGGCACATCTCACCCGCTCGCGCTCCACCCCCGTCGTTCGCGCCCCACCGCCATCGAAGGAGCCGCATCATGCGCGCACGCGCCCACACCCCGACCGCCGGTACCCGGACCGCCGCTGCCCGGCCCATACGCACGAGAGCCGCCAGGACGGCGGTCC
>NZ_JASKYR010000330.1:0-9762 GCF_041028215.1 Streptomyces flavofungini | reverse complement strand
GCTGAGGAGCCCCGGGGTCAGCCCTGGGCGGCCGGGGTCCGCAGCGCGACGCGGTGCTCGCCCGCGTACACGTTCATGGAGGAGCCCCGCAGGAAGCCGATCAGCGTGAGGCCGCTCTCGGCGGCCAGGTCGACGGCGAGCGACGACGGCGCGGAGACCGCGGCGAGCACCGGAATGCCCGCCATCACCGCCTTCTGGGCCAGCTCGAAGGAGGCGCGCCCGGAGACGAGGAGGACGCAGCGGGACAGCGGCAGCCGCCCGTCCTGGAGCGCCCGGCCCACGAGCTTGTCGACGGCGTTGTGCCGCCCCACGTCCTCCCGTATGTCGAGCAGTTCGCCCTCCTCGGAGAAGAGCGCCGCCGCGTGCAGCCCGCCCGTCCTGTCGAAGACCCGCTGAGCCGCGCGCAGCCGGTCGGGCAGGCTCGCGAGCAGCTCGACGCCGAGCCGGACCGGGGGAGCGTCGGCGATCGGGAAGCGGGCCGTGGTGCGGACCGCGTCCAGACTCGCCTTGCCGCACAGGCCGCAGGAGGAGGTGGTGTACACGTTCCGCTCCAGGCTGATGTCGGGAAGCTCGACACCCGGGGCGGTCCGCACATCGACGACGTTGTAGGTGTTGACGCCCTCGGCGGTCGCCCCCGCGCAGTAGACGATCGACTGGAGGTCGTCGGCCGCGCCGAGCACCCCCTCGCTGACCAGGAACCCGGCCGCGAGCGCGAAGTCGTCGCCCGGCGTGCGCATCGTGATGGCCAGCGGTCTGCCGTTCAGCCTGATCTCCAGGGGCTCCTCGGCGACCAGCGTGTCGGGCCGCTCGGAGACCCGCCCCTCGCGGATGCGGATGACCTTGCGTCGCTCCGTGACTCGTCCCATGAGTTGATCAGTCCCGGTTCTCTCCGTGCTGGTGGCCGAAGTGGCCCTCGCTGCGGATCTCATTGTCCCGCACACGCGAGGTCGCCGGCCGGACCGCCCCTCGGATACGCACACGCGGTCACCCGCCTCATCGGAGGGTGAACGGATCATGAGAAGCATCCAAAGCGGACGCGCCTTTCCTGTCGCTTTACCTGCACCGTTACTCACCAGTCGCTGACCAGACTGGAGGGTCCCGCATCTCCGGCAACAAGGGGGACCCGCCCATGCACGGCTCGCGCATCGCCGCAGTCGGCCACTATCAGCCCGCCAGAATCCTCACCAACGAGGACCTCGCCGGGCTGGTCGACACGAGCGACGAGTGGATCCGCTCCCGGGTGGGCATCCGCACCCGGCACATCGCGGGCCCCGAGGAGCCGGTCGACGAACTGGCCGCGCACGCGGGCGGCAAGGCCCTGGCCGCCGCCGGACTCACCGCCGACGCCATCGACCTGGTGCTCGTCGCCACCTCCACGGCGATCGACCGCTCGCCCAACATGGCCGCCCGGGTCGCCGCCCGCCTCGGCATCCCGTCGCCGTGCGCCATGGACGTCAACGTCGTCTGCGCCGGTTTCACCCACGCGCTCGCCACCGCCGACCACACCGTACGGGCCGGTGCCGCGACCCGCGCCCTGGTCATCGGCGCGGACAAGATGTCCGAGGTCACCGACTGGACGGACCGCACCACCTGCGTCCTGACCGGCGACGGAGCGGGCGCCGTCGTCGTCGAGGCGTGCCCGGAGGGCGCGGAGCCCGGCATCGGCCCCGTCCTGTGGGGCTCGGTGCCCGAGATGGGCAACGCCGTGCGCATCGAGGGCACCCCGCCCCGCTTCGCCCAGGAGGGCCAGAGCGTCTACCGCTGGGCCACCACCCGGCTGCCCCCGCTCGCCCGCGAGGCCTGCGAGCGCGCCGGACTCACCCCCGCCGACCTCGCCGGAGTCGTCCTGCACCAGGCCAACCTGCGGATCATCGAGCCGCTCGCGGAGCGCATCGGCGCCACGCACGCCGTGGTCGCGCGCGATGTCATCGAGTCCGGCAACACCTCCGCGGCGAGCGTGCCGATGGCCCTGTCCAAGCTGGTCGAGCGCGGCGAACTCCGCTCGGGCGACCCGGTCCTGCTCTTCGGCTTCGGCGGCAACCTCTCGTACGCGGGACAGGTCGTGCGCTGCCCCTAGCGCGCGGCGGGCCGCCGGTGCCGGGCGGGCGGCGCTACTTCCTGGCCGCGAGCACCGCCTGGGTCTGGGTGGTCTGCCCGGACAGGCGCCCCTGATCGTCGAAGACCTCGGTCTGCACGACGATGAAGGAGCCGCCGATGTGCAGCGGCCTGGCCACCGCGCGCGCCGAGCCCGAGCGCACGGCGCGCAGGAAGTTCGTCTTGGACTCGATCGTCGAGGTGATCGCGCCGTCGGGCAGGTTGAGGAAGGCGCAGACCGCGCCGACCGTGTCCGTCAGCGACATCACGGCGCCGCCGTGCAGCACACCCCCCGCCGTGCACAGCTCCGCGGACCACGGCAGGGTGCCCTCGACGCGCTCGGGTCCCGCCTCGTCGAGGGTGACGCCGAGGTGCCCGGCGAAGGGGACGGCGGCGAGCAGTTGGGCACGGAGATCGTTCTGCGGCATGGTGTCCGACATGAGGTGACCTTCCACTTGGGGGCGTGGCGGAGGACCATCGTGCGCCATCGTCCCGGGAGGCGTCGATTACCTCAGAGGTAAGCCGGGGTGAGCCGCCGCGGCGCCTCCGTGAGATCCGGAGACCGCAGATGAACGACCGTCCGTACAGGAACGACCGTGCTCATGCGAACAACCGTGCTCATACGAACGACCGTGCTCACGCGAACGACCGTCACCGGGTGCGCCCCGCGCGCCGGGAGGACCTGCCGACGGCCGTGGACACCCTGGCCCGCGCCTTCGCCGACTACTCCTTCACGCGGCACGTCGTCGCGGCCGACGGCCACCGGGAGCGGGTGCGCCTCTTCCAGGAGCTCTTCCTGACCCGGGTCGGCATGGCGTACGGGCGGGTCTGGGTGGCCGACGCGGGKCGGGCCGTCGCCGTGTGGACCACCCCGGAGCGGGACCCGGGGCCGGGCTTCGCCGAGATAGGGTCGCGGATCGACGAACTCGCGGGGGACCGCGCGGCCTGCTTCGAGTCGGCCGACCTCGCCCTGCGGCCCTTCCGGCCGGTGCGTCCGGCGTGGTTCCTCGCCACCGTCGGGGTCAACCCGTGGGCGCAGGGCCAGCGTCTCGGCGGCGCCGTGCTCAGACCCGGCCTCGAAGCCGCCGACCGGGCCGGGTGTCCGGCCTTCCTGGAGACCTCGACCGAGCGCAACGTGCGGTTCTACGAGCGGCTCGGCTTCGCCGTCACGGCCGAGGTGACGCTGCCGGACGGCGGTCCGCGGACCTGGTGCATGCTGAGGGAACCCGCCTTTGTCCTGTGACTGGAGAAAGTCATGGGTAATTCGCGCTCAAGTTCTTCCCACTCCCGGCAGGCACTGCTACGTTCCCCTCGAAAGCTTGAAGGAAGCCCGTGGACGGCGGATCGCGTACCGACCGCCCGAGGGCAACGTCATGGGGAGCCCGAAGAGGCGGGGAGGGGCGCGTGAGACGTATGACGGCTCGACCCGCCAACGGTCACCAGGCACGGCTGCTCAGGCTGTTGCGTGACGGGGGTCCCAACTCCCGTGCCCAGCTCGGCGATCAGGTCGACCTCTCCCGGTCGAAGCTGGCCGTCGAGGTCGACCGGCTCCTGGAGACCGGCCTCGTGGTCGCCGACGGGCTCGCCGCCTCGCGCGGCGGCCGCCGCTCCCACAACATCCGCCTGGCCCCGGCCCTCCGCTTCCTCGGCGTGGACATCGGTGCGACCTCGGTCGACGTCGCGGTCACCAACGCCGAGCTGGAGGTGCTCGGCCACATCAACCAGCCCATGGACGTGCGCGAGGGACCGGTCGCGGTCTTCGAGCAGGTCCTCGCGATGGCCGCCAAGCTGAAGGCCTCCGGTCTCGCGGAGGGGTTCGACGGCGCCGGTATCGGCGTCCCCGGACCCGTCCGCTTCCCCGAAGGCGTGCCGGTCGCGCCGCCGATCATGCCGGGCTGGGACGGCTTTCCCGTACGGGAGGCCCTCAGCCAGGAGCTCGGCTGCCCCGTCATGGTCGACAACGACGTGAACCTCATGGCGATGGGGGAGCAGCACGCGGGCGTGGCCCGTTCCGTGGGCGACTTCCTCTGCGTCAAGATCGGCACCGGCATCGGCTGCGGCATCGTCGTCGGCGGTGAGGTGCACCGCGGTACGACGGGCAGCGCCGGCGACATCGGCCACATCCAGGCCGAACCGGACGGACGCCCCTGCGCCTGCGGCAACAGGGGCTGCCTGGAGGCCTACTTCAGCGGCGCGGCGCTCGCCCGCGATGCCGAGGAGGCGGCCAGGGACGGGCGCTCCGCCGAACTCGCCACGCGGCTCGACGAGACGGGGCGGCTCAGCGCCGTCGATGTCGCGGCGGCCGCCGCAGCGGGCGATCCCACCGCCCTCGACCTCATCCGCGCGGGCGGCAACCGCACCGGCCAGGTCATCGCGGGCCTCGTCAGCTTCTTCAACCCCGGCCTCGTGGTGATCGGCGGCGGTGTGACCGGGCTCGGCCACACCCTGCTCGCCGCGATCCGCACCCAGGTCTACCGCCAGTCGCTGCCCCTGGCGACCGGCAACCTCCCCATCGTCCTCGGTGAACTCGGCCCCGCCGCCGGGGTCATCGGCGGCGCCCGGCTCATCAGCGACCACCTGTTCTCACCGGCCTGACCGGTACGTAACGACGCACCCAGCACGCCGCGCACCGAGATCACGCACGGCACGTAAGCGCACCACCTCACCCAGCACAGCGCCCTGCTCCGCCCTGCCCTGCTCCGCCCTGCCCTGAATGCACCCGGCTCCGCCGGTACCGCCACGCCTCACATCAGCCTGCCCTGAATCCGCCCCGCCCTGCCGCTGCCGCCGCCGATGGGAACCGTCATGGCACCAGAACCACCGCTGCTCACCATGTCCGGCATCACCAAGTCCTTCCCGGGCGTCCGCGCGCTCGACGGCGTCGACCTCCAGGTGCAGGCCGGAGAAGTGCACTGCCTCCTGGGCCAGAACGGCGCCGGGAAGTCCACGCTCATCAAGGTCCTCGCCGGTGCCCACCAGCCCGACGGCGGCGAGATCACCTGGCGCGGCGAGCGCACCACGCTCAAGTCGCCGATCGCCGCCATGCGCCTCGGCATCGCCACCATCTACCAGGAACTGGACCTGGTGGAGCACCTGTCCGTGGCCGAGAACGTCCATCTCGGGCATGAGCCGACCGCCGCCGGATTCGTCGTCCGGGGCAGGGAGGCGAAGGCGTCGACCGCCGCCCTGCTCAAGCGGCTCGGGCACGGTGAGATCGACCCGGGGCGGCTCGTCGGGGAGCTCTCCGCCGCACAGCAGCAGATCGTCTCGATGGCCCGCGCGCTCTCCCACGAGGTGCGTCTCATCGTGATGGACGAGCCCTCCGCGGCCCTCGACCCGGACGAGGTCGACAATCTCTTCCGCATCGTCGGCGACCTCACCGCGGACGGCGTCGCCGTCGTCTACATCTCCCACCGCCTGGAGGAGATCCGCCGCATCGGCGACCGTGTCACCGTACTGAAGGACGGGCGCGCGGTCGCGGGCGGACTGCCCGCGAAGGACACCCCCACCAAGGACGTCGTCGCGCTGATGACGGGCCGCAACGTCGAGTACGTCTTCCCCGACCGGCCGGCCGGACCTCCCACGGCAGACGTGGTGCTGAGCGTGAGGGGCCTCACCCGGCACGGCGAGTTCGAGCCCGTCGACCTCGATCTGCGCCCCGGCGAGATCGTCGGCCTCGCGGGGCTCGTCGGCTCGGGCCGCTCGGAGATCCTGGAGACGATATACGGGGCCAGGAAGGCGAGCGCCGGACAGGTCAGCGTCGGCGGCGAAACGTTGCGCCCCGGCAGTGTCCGTGCCGCCGTCCGCGCCGGGCTCGGCCTCGCGCCCGAGGAGCGCAAGGCACAGGCCCTGCTGATGCTGGAGTCCGTCACCCGCAATGTGTCGGTCTCCACCATGTCCCGCTTCTCGCGCGGCGGCTGGGTCGACCGGGGCGCCGAACTGCGGGCCGCGCGCGCCGCCACCCGCGAGCTCTCGCTCCGCCCCGACCAGCCGCACGTCCCCGTGCGCACCCTCTCCGGCGGCAACCAGCAGAAGGCGGTCCTCGCCCGCTGGCTGCTGCGCGGCTGCCGCGTCCTGCTGCTCGACGAGCCCACCCGCGGCGTCGACGTCGGCGCCCGCGCCGAGCTGTACGCGGTGATCCGCAGGCTCGCCGACGACGGCCTCGCCGTCCTCCTCGTCTCCAGCGAGGTGCCCGAGGTGCTCGGCCTCGCCGACCGTGTCCTCGTCCTCCGCGAAGGCCGGGTCGTGCACCGCGCACCCGCCCGTGACCTCGATGAACACCGCGTACTCGACCTCGTCCTCGAAGGGAGCCCGGCGTCATGACCCAGCCCGCCCCGGCGGCCGAGGCCGCCGCCCACAAGACCGCCCCGGCCGACGGCGGCAGCCCCTGGCGCGCCACGCTGGCCCGTGCCGACGTGCGCACGCTCTCGCTGCTCGGCGTGCTCGCCGCACTGATCGTGATCGGCGGCATCACCCAGCCCGACTCGTTCCTCGACACCGACAACGTCCAGCTCATCCTCACCCAGGCGTCCGTCATCGGTGTCGTCACCGTCGGCATGACCTTCGTGATCATCTCCGGCGGCATCGACCTGTCCGTCGGCGCGATCGTCGCCCTGGCCTCGGTCTGGGCCACCACCGTCGCCACCCAGGAGTACGGCTTCGCCGGCATCCTCTTCACCGCCGTGCTCGTCGGCATGGGGTGCGGCCTGGTGAACGGCCTGCTCATCGCGTACGGCGGCATGGTGCCGTTCATCGCCACCCTCGCCATGCTGGCGTCGGGCCGCGGCCTCGCCCTCCAGATCACCGACGGCAAGACGCAGATGGTCACCGTCGACGGGGTGCTCTCGCTCGGCGAGCGCGACTCCTACGTCTTCGGCATACCGCCGCTCGTCCTGGTCTTCGCCGCCGTCACCGTCGTCGGCTGGCTGCTGCTCAACCGCACCACCTTCGGGCGCCGTTCGGTCGCGGTCGGCGGCAACGCCGAGGCGGCCCGCCTCGCGGGCATCGACGTCCGCAGGCAGCGGCTCTACCTGTATCTGCTCTCCGGGCTCTGCTGCGGCATCGCGGCGTTCCTGCTGATCATCCTCTCCGGCTCGGGCCAGAACACCAACGGCAACCTCTACGAACTCGACGCCATCGCCGCCGCGATCATCGGCGGGACCCTGCTCAGCGGCGGCCGGGGCACCATCACCGGTTCCGTGCTCGGCGTACTGATCTTCACCACGATCACCAACATCTTCGCGCTGAACAACCTGGAGACCGCGACCCAGCAGATCGCCAAGGGCGCGATCATCGTCGCCGCGGTGCTCGTCCAACGACGTACGGCCACCCACCACTGAGTCGAGGGGTTCACTCATGCCATCCACCACGAGCCGCAGAGGCCTCCTGTTCGGAGCCGCCGCGCTGTCCTCCGGCGCTCTGATCGCGGGGTGCACCAGCAACGAGCCCAAGGACGAGGGCTCCGACGACAAGAGCCAGCAGGTCGCCGACGACAAGCCGGGCAAGAAGGTCACCATCGGCTTCGCGGGCCCGCAGGCCGACCACGGCTGGCTCAACGCCATCAACGACCAGGCCAAGGAGCGGGCGAAGAAGTACTCCGACGTCACCCTGGAGGCCACCGAGGGCTCCAACGACACCGCCGCCCAGATCGGCCAGGTCGAGACGCTCATCAACAAGAAGGTCGACGTCCTGGTCATCCTTCCGGCCGACGGCAAGGCGCTCACCCAGGTCGGCCTGAAGGCGATGAAGGCGGGCATCCCCGTCGTCAACCTGGACCGTGTCTTCGCGACCCCGCAGGCCTACCGCTGCTGGATCGGCGGCGACAACTACGGGATGGGCCTCAGCGCGGGCCACTACATCGGCGAGAAGCTCAAGGACAAGAAGAACGCGCGCGTGGTGGAGCTCGCCGGGCTCGACAACCTCGAACTCACCAAGCAGCGCTCCAAGGGCTTCGACGACGCCCTGAAGAACTACTCCAACATCGAGAAGGTGGCCCGGCAGGCCGCCGACTTCACCGTCGAGTCGGGCCAGTCGAAGATGTCCCAGCTCCTCCAG
This sequence comes from Streptomyces flavofungini, assembly GCF_041028215.1. Lineage (GTDB taxonomy): Bacteria > Actinomycetota > Actinomycetes > Streptomycetales > Streptomycetaceae > Streptomyces > Streptomyces flavofungini_B. The sequence goes on along the minus strand of NZ_JASKYR010000330.1, from coordinate 1,614 downwards.
GCGCAGAAGAACTTCGACGCCCTGTGGAACCACGACGACGACCAGGGCGTGGGCGCGCTGCGCGCCATCAAGCAGGCGGGGCGCGACGACTTCCTCATGGTCGGCGGAGCGGGCGCGCTCTCCGCCTTCCAGGCCATCGAGGCCGACAACAGCGTCCTGAAGGCCACCGTCCTCTACCCGCCCACCATGGCCGCCTCCGCGATCGATCTCGCACGCGCCCTCGGCCAGGGCAAGGGCATCAGCGGCATGGCGGAGTTCGAGATCCCGTCCTTCGTCACCTGCTACTCGGCCGTCGTCGACAAGGAGAACGTCGGCCAGTACATGTCCACCGGCTTCAAGTGATGCGCGCGTCCGCACCCCCCACCGAGCGTCGATCAGGAGGATTACCGCATGCGTGAGCGTGATTCGCGTGGTTCCGAGCAGGGCGAACCGGACACCGGTGCAGGGAAGCGGCCGCTGGGGGTGGGCATGGTCGGATACGCCTTCATGGGCGCCGCCCACTCCCAGGGCTGGCGCACCGCGGGGCGCGTCTTCGACCTGCCGGTCGAACCGGCGCTCGCGGCCGTCTGCGGCCGTGACGCCGACGCCGTCCGCACCGCCGCCGACCGGCTCGGCTGGGCCGCCGCCGAGACCGACTGGCGGGCCCTGATAGCCAGGGACGACGTCGACATCGTCGACATCTGCACCCCCGGCGACAGCCACGCGGAGATCGCCATCGCCGCGCTCGACGCGGGCAAACACGTGCTGTGCGAGAAGCCCCTGGCCAACACCGTGGAAGAGGCCGAGGCCATGGCCGAGGCCGCCGAGCGGGCCCGCGCCCGGGGGCAGGTGGCGATGGTCGGCTTCAACTACCGCCGGGTGCCCGCCCTCGCGCTGGCCCGGCGGATGGTCGCCGAGGGGCGGCTCGGCGCGCTGCGCCACGTACGCCTGACGTATCTCCAGGACTGGCTCGTCGATCCGGAGTTCCCGCTCACCTGGCGGCTGCGGAAGGACCGCGCGGGCTCCGGGGCCCTCGGCGACCTGGGAGCGCACATCGTGGACCTGGCGCAGTACCTGGTGGGGGAGCGGGTCGCGGGGGTCTCCGCGCTCACCGAGACCTTCGTACGGGAGCGGCCGCTCCTGGACGGGGCCGCCAGCGGGCTCACCGCTTCGGGCGGCGCGCGGCGCGGCGCGGTCACGGTGGACGACGCGGCGGTCTTCACCGGCCGGTTCCCCTCCGGGGCGCTCGCCAGCTTCGAGGCGACGCGGTTCGCCGCGGGGCGCAAGAACGCGCTGCGGCTCGAACTGAACGGTTCCCACGGTTCGCTCGCCTTCGACCTTGAGCGCCTGAACGAGCTCTCCTTCCACGACCACACCGAGCCCGCCGCGTCCTCCGGCTTCCGCCGCATCCTGGTGACCGAGCCGGACCACCCCTACCTGGCGGCCTGGTGGCCGCCGGGGCACGGTCTCGGCTACGAGCACTCCTTCGTGCACCAGGCCCGCGACCTGCTGCTCGCCATCGCCACCGGGGAGCGGCCCGAACCCTCCTTCGCCGACGGGCTCTCCGTGCAGCGGGTCCTCGCGGCGGTGGAGGAGAGCGCGGCGAAGAACGCCGTGTACACCGAGGTGCCGGTC
>NZ_JASKYR010000033.1:0-22976 GCF_041028215.1 Streptomyces flavofungini | reverse complement strand
CGGCCATCGCCCCAGGCCCGGCCCGGAACCCGTGCCGCCTCCGGCGCACGCGGGCCGAGGGCGCCGGAGCACGAGCATCCGGAAGCCAACGTTCCGATCCCGTCAATTGCCGACGAACGGTGACGGGGTGCGTGCGTAATGTGATGTGCTGGGACCGGCCCCGGTCGTACGTACAGACCGGTGGCGCGGGCTCGGGGGAGCGAGGGAGGGAAAGGCATGGGGCAGGAGCCGATCCGCCGCTGGGAATCGGGGGCGCTCGCGCACGCCGTGTCGGACCCCTTCGGGCAGGGCCCGCTGCCCTGGCTGCGCGGATCCGAGCACTACTTCGACGACACGGGCCACGTCGTGCCCTGGTACGTGGACCCCGTCTCGGCCCCCGGGGTCAACATCCCGGCGGCCCGCACCGGCGGCCCGCTCAACGCCGACGACGTGCGCCGCCAGATCAAGGGCTTCACCTCCACCGGAGCCGCCGCCCCCGGCGAGGCCATCGACTTCCACGTCACGGTCGACCCGCCCCAGCAGTTCAGCGTCGACATCTACCGCATCGGGCACTACGGCGGGGACGGCGCCTCGCAGATCACCACGAGCCCCCGCCTCTCCGGCATCGTCCAGCCCGCCCCGCTCACCGCGGACCGCACCGTCTCCTGCCACCACTGGTGGCTCTCCTGGCGGCTCCAGATCCCGAGCTTCTGGAGCGTCGGCGCGTATGTGGCGGTGCTGACCACCGCCGACGGATACCGCTCGCACGTCCCCTTCACGGTCCGCGACGACCACCCCGCCGACCTGCTGCTCCTCCTCCCCGACGTCACCTGGCAGGCGTACAACCTCTATCCGGAGGACGGCCGCACGGGCGCGAGCCTGTACCACGCGTGGGACGAGCAGGGCGGTCTCCTCGGCGAGAGCGAGGCCGCCGTCACGGTCTCCTTCGACCGGCCCTTCGCCGGTGCGGGCCTGCCGCTGCACGTGGGCCACGCCTACGACTTCATCCGCTGGGCCGAGCGCTACGGCTACGACATCGCGTACGCGGACGCCCGCGACCTGCACGCGGGCCGCATCGACCCCTCGCGCTACCGCGGCCTGGTCTTCCCCGGCCACGACGAGTACTGGTCGCCCGCCATGCGCCGCACCACGGAGCTGGCCCGCGACGGCGGCACCTCCCTGGTCTTCCTCTCCGCCAACACCATGTACTGGCAGGTGGAGCTGGCCCCCTCCCCGTCCGGCGTCCCCGACCGGCTGCTCACCTGCCGCAAGCGCCGGGGCCCCGGCAGGCCCGCCCTCTGGCGCGAGCAGGACAAGGCGGAGCAGCAACTGCTCGGCATCCAGTACGCGGGCCGGGTCCCCGAGCCCCACCCGATGGTCGTGCGCAACGCCGACCACTGGCTCTGGGAGGCGACCGGGGCGCACGAGGGCGATGAGCTGGATGGCCTGGTCGCGGGCGAGGCCGACCGCTATTTCCCGCGGACGCCGCTGCCCGAGCACCAGGGCCGCATCCTGCTCTCCCACTCGCCGTACACGGACGCCGAGGGCGTCACACGGCACCAGGAGACATCGCTCTACCGCGCCCCCTCGGGCGCCCTGGTCTTCGCCTCCGGCACCTTCGCCTGGTCCCCGGCGCTCGACCGCCCCGGCCATGTGGACACCCGCGTGCAGCGCGCCACGGCCAATCTCCTCGACCGCATCTGCAAGCGGGACTGAGCCTCCGTACATCCCCGCCCAACCCCTGGCCAAGACCACGTCCCCGATACGGGAGAATCGAGAGGACTTGGCCAGAACCACCGGGAGGAACCGTGTCCGGATTCGTAGAAAAGCCCGAGCCTCTCGATGTGCCGGGCCTGGTGCACCTCCACACCGGCAAGGTGCGCGAGCTCTACCAGAACGAGGCGGGCGAGCTCGTGATGGTCGCGAGCGACCGGCTCTCCGCCTATGACTGGGTGCTGCCCTCGGAGATCCCCGACAAGGGCCGGGTGCTCACCCAGCTCTCCCTGTGGTGGTTCGACCAGCTCGCCGACCTGGTCCCGAACCACGTCATCTCCACCGACCTGCCCGAAGGCGCCCCCGCCGACTGGGCGGGACGCACCCTGATCTGCAAGTCCCTGACGATGGTCCCGGTCGAGTGCGTCGCCCGCGGCTATCTCACCGGGTCGGGCCTCCTGGAGTACGACGAGACCCGCACCGTCTGCGGTCTCGCGCTGCCCGAGGGCCTCACCGACGGCTCCGAGCTGCCCGCGCCGATCTTCACGCCCGCCGCGAAGGCCGCCGTCGGCGAGCACGACGAGAACGTGAGCTATGAGGAGGTCGCCCGCCAGGTCGGCGCCGACACGGCGGCCAAGCTGCGCCAGACGACCCTCGCCGTCTACAGCAGGGCCCGGGACATCGCCCGCGAGCGCGGACTGATCCTCGCCGACACGAAGTTCGAGTTCGGCTTCGACGGTGACGCCCTGATCCTCGGAGACGAGGTCCTCACGCCGGACTCGTCCCGCTTCTGGCCCGCCGACCAGTGGGAGCCGGGCCACGCCCAGCCCAGTTACGACAAGCAGTTCGTGCGGGACTGGCTGACGTCACCGGCCTCGGGCTGGGACCGCAGGAGCGAGCAGCCGCCGCCCGCGCTGCCGCGGGATGTGGTGGACGCCACACGCGCCAAGTACATCGAGGCGTACGAGCGTCTCACCGGCACCGCCTGGTAGCCGCACGGAGACGGCCGCGAAGGCGCGAAGACAGCCGCGAAGACACGAAGAAGGCCCCGCTCCGAGGAGCGGGSCCTTCTCTCTGAGCGGACGACCAGGTTCGAACTGGCGACCTCAACCTTGGCAAGGTTGCGCTCTACCAACTGAGCTACGTCCGCGCTGCGCCGTGGCGCGAGGACAACTATACCCAACCGCGCTCGCGCGCGAGACGCACCGCGGCATGACGGTTCTCCGCCCCGATCTTGGTGGCCGCCGAGGAGAGGTAGTTGCGCACGGTCCCCTGGGAGAGGGAGGCGCGTTCGGCGATCTCCGCGACGGGCGCGCCGTCGGCGGCGAGTTCGAGCACCTCGGCCTCGCGCTCGGTCAGCGGGGAGTCCCCGGCGGAGATCGCGTCGGCCGCCAACTCCGGGTCCACGTAACGGTTTCCGGCGTGCACGGAGCGGATGATCTCGGCGAGCCGCTGGGCGCTGACGGTCTTCGGCACGAAGGCGCGTACCCCCACCGCGAGGGCGCGTTTGAGATGTCCCGGTCTGCCGTGGCTCGTCACGATCATGGTGCGGCAGGAGGGGAGTTCGTCCCGCAGGGATGTGGCCACGCTCACACCGTCGGCGCCCGGCATCTGAAGGTCGAGCACGGCCACGTCGGGCCGGTGGGCGCGTGCCATGGCGAGCGCCTCGGGGCCGGTCGCCGCCTCGGCGACGACGACGAGGTCGTCCTCCAGGGCGAGCAGCGCGGCGAGGGCGCCCCGGATGAGGTGCTCGTCATCGGCGAGCAGCACACGCAGACTCACAGCAGGGCTTCTTCCTGTTCCTTGAGGGGGCTCCCGTTCTCCGGGGGCGTCAGCGGCACCCGCGCGGTGAGGCGGAACCGCCCCGCCGCACAGGAGGAGTCCAGCGTCCCGCCCACCTCGGCGAGCCGCTCCCGCAGCCCGGCGATTCCGGAGCCGCCGGTTCCGGTGCCGGTGGCGGCGGGTGCGGGGTCCTGGGCCGCATCGGCGGGCGCTCCGTCGTTCTCCACGGTCAGCGTCGTCCGCCCGGAGGTCACCGTCAGGGCGATGTCGCAGCGCTCGGCGTCGCCGTGGCGCAGCACATTGGTGGCCGCCTCCCGCACGACCCAGCCGAGCGCCGACTGCACGGGGGCCGGGAGCCCCGCCGCCGAGCCCGTCACCCGACAGGTGATCCCCGCCGCCTCAAGCACGCCCTGGGCGCCGATCAGCTCGACGCCGAGGTCGGCCTCGCGGTAGCCGCGTACGACTTCGCGCACCTCGCGCTGCGACTCCCGGGCGATGCGCTGCACCTCGACCATCTGGTCCACGGCCTCGGGGCGCCCGCGCCGCGCGAGCTGCACGGCGAGTTCGCTCTTGAGCGCGATGACCGCGAGGTTGCGGCCCATCACGTCGTGCAGATCACGCCCGAACCGCAGCCGCTCCTCGGCGACCGCGAGCCGCGCCTCGACCTCCCGAGCGTGGTCGGCCTCCCACATCACGGAGAGCGTCCAGGCGCCGCACCGCGAGGAGAGCAGCGTCAGCAGCGCGCCGAAGGCGATGAGTCCGGCGACCGCGGTCAGCCGTCCGCCGCTCGACCCGGCGACCGCGAAGGCGGCCACGACCACGGCGTCGAGGACCGCGACGCGGCCTAGGTAGACCCGTACGGGCACGGCGAAGGAGAGGGACTGGCAGAACGGCACCACCAGGTACAGGACGGTGAGGCCGAGCAGTCCGTCCTCGACGCCGTCCAGCGCCTCCAGGGCGACCGCCAGGGCGTAGGCGATGCCCATCAGGGCGGTGGCCACGGCGAGGTCGCGGCGCGGTGGCTCCCGCCGCTTCAGGAAGTGGTCGAGGGAGTGCCGCAGCGAGCGGTTGGCGTGCACGCACTGCGCCGCGCCCACCGCGATCAGCGTCCAGCCGAGGATCTGCGGCGCGGGGCCGGGGCGCAGGCTCAGGCCCAGCGGCAGCGAGCCCCAGCTCAGATAGAAGACCCACGGCAGGGCGTGCCACATGACGACGCTCTGGAACTCGACCTTCTCGATCTTGCTGCGCGCGTGCCAGCCCCGTTGCAGCGCCCGAATCCGGCCCACCACCCTGACCGCCCCTCTCAGTGCCTGGGCTCCCAGCGGAACCACCGTCGTACAGCAAACACCGCGACCAGGGTCCAGGCCACCGCCGTGACGGCGGCGTCGAACGCGTCCCCCGCCGAGAGGCTGCCCGTCCAGCCGCCGCGTACGAGCTGGATGACGGGGGAGAGCGGCAGGCGTTCGGCGACCGAGGCGAGGCCGTCGGGCATGACCTCGAACGGTATGACGAGCCCGGAGCCGAGCATCGACAGGAAGATCAGCGGCATGCTCATGACCTGCGCGGTCTCGGAGGTCCTGCTGAAGCTCGCGGTGACGGCGGCGAGCGCGCCGAACATCACGGTGCCGAGCAGCACCCCGAGGACGGCGTAGTGCACCGCGCCGGGCGCGCCCGCGTCCAGGAAGACCACGCAGCCCAGGCAGAGCGCCACGCTCTGCGCGAGGCCGATGGCGACGGCCGGCGTCGCCGCGCCGAGCAGGATCTCGTGGTCCCGCAGCTCACCGGTGCGCAGCCGCTTCAGCACGAGTTCCTCGCGCCGGGCCACGAAGACGCCGATCAGCGAGCCGTAGACGGCGAAGATCAGGGAGAAGCCGATCGAGGACGGCAGCAGCATCGTGCCGACGGAGAGTCCCGCCTCCTTCAGCTCGGCCTCGTCCACCGCCGACGCCACGCTGAGCGGCAGGACCATCGGCACGAAGAGGGCAGCGAACAGCGTCCCCTTGCTCCGCGCGAGCAGCGTCAGCTCGGCGCGGGCCAGGGACAGCATGCGTCCGGCGGGGGTCGTCATCGCCGTGGCGCCCACGGTCGTCGTGGAGCTCATGCCGCCGCCTCCTTCGCGTCCCGCTGGTTCTTCCGGTCCGGCGGGCCGAACCGCTCCGGGGCGCCCGTGCCGGACCCCGCGCCCGTCCCCGCGTCGCGCGCGATCCGCAGGAAGGCCTCCTCAAGCGAGGCGGCCCGTACGTCGAGCGAGCCGAGGGCGATCTGTGCGTCCCTGGCCCATACGAGGAGTTCCGTGGCCGTCCGCTGGAGTTCGTTCGTCCGCAGCCGCACCCGGCGTCCGGCGGTCTCGTGGCCCGTCACGCCGAGTCCGGCGAGCGGCGGCAGGTCACCGACGAAGTACCCGTCGGGCAGGTCGAAGGAGACGTGCGAGGGCTGCGCGGCGACCACGTCGGCGACGCTTCCCTCGGCGGCGATCCGGCCCTCGTGCAGGATCGCGAGGCGGTCGGCGAGCGCCTCGGCCTCCTCCAGGTAGTGCGTGGTGAGCAGCACGGTCGTGCCGTTGTCCCGCAGCTCCTGGACCAGTTCCCAGGTCTCGCGGCGCCCCTCGGCGTCGAGGCCCGTGGTGGGTTCGTCGAGGAAGAGCACCTCGGGCCGCCCGATGAGCGCCATGGCCAGGTCGAGCCGCCGCTTCTCGCCGCCGGAGAGCTGCTTCACGCGCACGCCGGACCGCTTGGCGAGGCCGACGACGTCCAGGGCCTCGGCGACGGGCCGTGCCCCGCTGACGCATCCGGCCCACATCCGCACGGTCTCCGCGACCGTCAACTCGGCCGGGAAGCCGCCCTCTTGCAGCATGACGCCGATACGGGGCCGCACCGCCGCCCGTTCGGTGTACGGGTCGTGCCCGAGCACCCGCACTCGTCCACCGGCGGGCGCGGCGAGCCCTTCGAGCAGCTCGACGGTGGACGTCTTGCCCGCGCCGTTGGTGCCGAGCAGCGCGAAGAGCTCGCCGCGGCCGACTCCGAAGGAGACGCCGCGCACCGCCTCGAAACCGCCCCCGTACACGCGCCGCAGATCGGTCACGTCGATCACTTGGTCAGTCATGCCCCGAGCCTCCCCCGCGCGCGGGGGCACCGGCAGTGCGCGCTGTCACCGGCCCGTGTGACAAATGTCAGAAGCGGAACCAACGTGAGACGGAGGCGGACATGAAGACGTGAACGGAGGCGGACATGAAGAAGGCCCCGGTCCGATGGACCGGGGCCTTCTTTCGAATGGAGCGAACGACGAGGTTCGAACTCGCGACCTCAACCTTGGCAAGGTTGCGCTCTACCAACTGAGCTACGTTCGCATTGCCTCCGACCAGCTCTCACTGATCGGCGCGTGCATCAGCTTACCGCAACCAGAGGACTGGTCCGTAAGCGATGCGGAGCGGGTGACAGGAATTGCACACTGCGCCTTCCCCCTGGAAGGGGGATGTTCTACTACTGAACTACACCCGCACGACTCCTTGGGACCCGGCTTTTCGGCCTTGCCCCTCGGCGTGCTCCAGACTCTAGCTGACCAGCGGGGGTGCAGCGCAAGTCGGTTGCCGCGAGGGGCTCCGGGACCACGCGGAGTCCGAGGTCCCGGAGCTGGGGGAGCCGGTCAGTTCGCCGACGCCTCGAACGCTTCGAAGGCTTCGTAGACCCGCTTGGGGATGCGGCCGCGCGGCGGCAGGTCCATCTGGCGAGAGCGGGCCCAGGCGCGTACCGCCGAGGGGTCGGCGGTCACCGCCGTGTGCCGGAACGCCTTCCCGGACTTCGACTGCTTGCGGGCAGCCTCCAGGTACGGGGCGAGGACCGTGCGCAGTTTCTCGGCGTTGGTTTGGTTGAGGTCGATCTCGTACGACGTGCCGTCAAGACCGAAGGCGACCGTTTCCGCCGCTTCCCCGCCGTCCATGTCGTCAAAGAGTGTGACTACGACACGCTGCGCCACGAATATCGGTCCCTTCGTGCGGCCGCACCGCGCTGACGTGCGGTGATGCCGACTGTCCGGCTGTTTTGGAGCGAGTATCGGCTATTGCCATTTCCTTTGTACAGTGCCTGGCAATGCATTGTGAAGTCCGTCCGAATACCTCCGCGTGTCCGGCCGTATTGCCGAGTGGTGATCTTTTCCTGGATTCTCGGTGAAGGTGCCCCGTTCGAAACCTGTTTGGGTACGGGAACGTGACCGGCATCACGTAGGATTCTACGAATCTACGCGAGTAGAAATTTTGTGCCGGTAGTCTGAAGGAACCTGCTTCAGCACCAGGCGAGCAGCACACGCCAGCACCACACACCGGGAGTGCCAGTGGCACGCGTCGTAGTCGACGTCATGCTCAAGCCGGAGATCCTCGACCCCCAGGGCCAGGCGGTGCAGCGTGCACTGCCGCGCCTCGGTTTCGAGGGCATCTCCGACGTACGTCAGGGAAAGCGCTTCGAACTCGAGGTGGCAGGGCCGGTCGACGAGTCGGCCCTCGCCCGTATCCACGAGATGGCGGAAACCTTCCTCGCCAACACCGTGATCGAGGACTTCGTCGTAAAGGTGGAGGAAGAGAAGTGACCGCTCGAATTGGAGTCGTCACTTTCCCCGGAACGCTCGACGACCGCGACACCCAGCGCGCCGTGCGGGTGGCGGGCGCCGAGGCGGTGCCGCTGTGGCACAAGGACAAGGACCTCAAGCAGGTCGACGCGGTGGTCCTGCCGGGCGGGTTCTCCTACGGCGACTATCTGCGGGCGGGCGCGATCTCGCGTTTCTCGCCGGTGATGGAGTCGGTCATCGAGCAGGCGAAGGCGGGAATGCCGGTCCTCGGCATCTGCAACGGCTTCCAGGTGCTCACCGAGACCCATCTGCTGCCGGGCGCGATGCTGCGCAACAACCACCTGCACTTCATCTGCCGCGAGCAGAAGCTGCGGGTGGAGAACGCGCGGACGGCCTGGACCGCCGACTACACGGCCGGCCAGGAGATCCAGATCCCGCTGAAGAACATCGACGGTCAGTACACCGCCGATGCGCGGACCCTGGACATGCTGGAGGCCGAGGGCCGGGTGGCGTTCCGTTATCTGGAGGGCAACCCCAATGGTTCGCTCCGTGACATCGCCGGGATCACGAACGCGGCGGGCAACGTCGTGGGTCTGATGCCGCATCCCGAGCACGCGGTGGAGCCGCTGGTCGGGACGGGCCGCACCGACGGTCTGGGATTCTTCACCTCGATCCTGAAGAAGCTGGTCAACGCATGACTCTGGATACCGTCAAGCACGCGGAGCAGACGCCCGACGTCAAGCTGCCCTGGGCCGAGCTGGGCCTGAAGGAGGACGAGTACGCGCGGGTCCGGGAGATCCTGGGCCGCCGCCCCACCGGGGCCGAGCTGGCGATGTACTCGGTGATGTGGTCCGAGCACTGCTCCTACAAGAGCAGCAAGGTGCACCTGCGCCAGTTCGGCGAGAAGGCCCCGGCCAGTGACGCCATGCTCGTCGGCATCGGCGAGAACGCGGGCGTGGTGGACGTCGGCCAGGGCTACGCGGTCACCTTCAAGGTCGAGTCGCACAACCACCCCTCCTACGTGGAGCCCTACCAGGGCGCGGCCACGGGCGTCGGCGGCATCGTGCGCGACATCATCGCGATGGGCGCCCGCCCGGTCGCGGTGGTGGACCCGCTGCGCATGGGCGACGCCCACCATCCCGACACCAAGCGGGTGCTGCCCGGCGTCGTCGCGGGCATCGGCGGGTACGGCAACTGCCTGGGGCTGCCCAACATCGGCGGTGAGCTGGTCTTCGACGCCTGCTACCAGGGCAATCCGCTGGTCAACGCCGGGGCGATCGGTGTGATGCGGCACGAGGACATCCATCTGGCCAAGGCCTCCGGGCCGGGCAACAAGGTCATCCTCTACGGGGCGCGGACCGGCGGCGACGGCATCGGCGGCGCCTCCATCCTGGCCTCCGAGACCTTCGACGACACCAAGCCGAGCAAGCGCCCGGCCGTCCAGGTCGGCGACCCCTTCCAGGAGAAGCTGCTCATCGAGTGCACGCTGGAGGCGTTCGCCGAGAAGCTGGTCGTCGGCATCCAGGACCTGGGCGCCGCCGGACTGTCCTGCGCCACCTCCGAACTGGCCTCCAACGGCTCCGGCGGCATGCGCGTCGAGCTCGATGACGTCCCGCTGCGCGATTCCACGCTCACTCCCGAGGAGATCCTCATGAGTGAGTCGCAGGAGCGCATGTGCGCCGTGGTGGAGCCGGACAAGGTCGAGCGGTTCCTGGCGATCTGCGAGAAGTGGGACGTCATCGCCACCGTGGTGGGCGAGGTCACCGACGGCGACCGGCTGGAGATCTTCTGGCACGGCGAGAAGATCGTCGACCTCGATCCGCGCACCGTGGCCCACGACGGCCCCGTCTACGAGCGCCCCTACGCCCGGCCGTCCTGGCAGGACGCCCTCCAGGCGGACGACGCGGGCAAGCTGCCCCGCCCGGCGACGTCGGCCGAGCTCAGGCAGCAGGTCCTGGCGCTGCTCGGCTCGCCGAACCAGGCCTCCAAGGCGTGGGTGACGGATCAGTACGACCGGTTCGTGCAGGGCAACACCGTGCTGGCGCAGCCGGAGGACTCCGGCATGGTCCGCATCGACGAGTCCACCGGCCTCGGCGTCGCCCTGGCCAATGACGGCAACGGCCGCTACGCCAAGCTCGACCCGTATGCCGGGGCGCAGCTGGCGCTGGCCGAGGCCTACCGCAATGTGGCCGCGAGCGGCGCCAGGCCGCTGGCGGTCTCGGACTGTCTGAACTTCGGCTCGCCGGAGGACCCGGCGGTGATGTGGCAGTTCGCCGAGACCACCCGGGGCCTGGCCGATGCCTGCCAGATCCTGGGCACCCCGGTGACCGGCGGCAATGTCTCGCTGTACAACCAGACCGGCGAGGCGGCCATCCACCCCACCCCGGTGGTCTCGGTGCTCGGCGTGATCGACGACGTCGCCCGGCGCACCCCGATCGCCTTCACCGAACCGGGCCAGCTGCTCTACCTCCTCGGTGAGACGGGGCAGGAGTTCGGCGGCTCGGCCTGGTCCCAGGTCGTCCACGACCACCTGGGCGGTCTGCCGCCGAAGGTGGATCTGGAGCGTGAGCGGCTGCTGGCGGAGATCCTCATCGCCGCCTCCCGGGACGGCATGATCGACGCCGCGCACGACCTGTCCGACGGCGGTCTGGTGCAGGCCGTCGCCGAGTCCTGCCTGCGCGGCGGGCAGGGCGCCCGGCTGATCGTGCCGGACGGCCTGGACGCGTTCACCTTCCTGTTCTCCGAGTCGGCCGGGCGCGCCGTCGTCGCGGTCCCCAGGAGCGAGGAGCTGCGCTTCACCGACATGTGCGGGGCGCGCGGTCTGCCCGTCACCCGCATCGGCGTCATCGACGGCGACGCCCTGGACCTCCAGGGCGAGTTCACCCTGCCGCTGACCGAACTGCGCGAGGCCCACGAGGGCACCCTGCCGGGGCTCTTCGCCTGACGCGTTCGTCCTGAGCCCCCGTCCGGACCTGGTCCGGGCGGGGGCTTCGTCGTTCCCTTCCGCGCCTCTGCCCGCAGCCGGTCCTGAGCAAGGGTTGCCAGAAATTACGTAGTTACGTAATCTCGTACTCGTGGATCTCGAAGAGCGCGTCGCCGAGCTGGAACGGCGCATGGCAGAGCTGGAGAACGCGGGCCCGGCCGCGCCCGCCGTCGGCGAGGGCGACTTCTGGGCGCTCGACGCGCTGAAGGTGCGGCATCCCGTGACGTCGGAGGCGGACGGCGCCGTCCTGTTCACCGGGGCGGTGCGGGTGCCGACGGGGCATCGGTACGAGTGGCAGTACGGGCAGCTGACGGAGTCACTGTTCGACGGCGACTGGTCCGAGGCCGCCGAATCGTTCGCGGCACTCGGCCATCCGGTGCGGCTGCGGCTGCTGCGGGAGATCCTCGGCGGTCTGCGCACCGCCGCCGATCTCGCCGCGCTCGACGACGTGGGGACGACCGGCCAGATCTACCACCACCTGCGTCAACTCACCGGCGCGGGCTGGCTGCACAGCGCGGAGCGCGGGCGGTACGAGGTGCCCGCCGGTCGTGTGGTGCCGCTGCTCGTGGTGCTCACGGCCTCGCGACCGGTGACCTGACCAGTGACCTGACCGGCGCGGCGGATGACCTGACCGGCGGCGCGGACCGGCGCGGCCGTGGTCTGACCGAACACATACGCACATCGCACCAGGGGGAAGTCATGTCCGTAGGCCGACGCAAGCTCGCCGCCGTGGTCCAGCAGGCGCTGTGGGTGATCTTCTTCGCCCAGATCGTCGTCAGATTCTTCACGGAGCTGCCGTACAACTACTGGCTGTCCTGGCTGCCCGCGCTCGGCGCGATCGCCATCAGCGTGGTGAACTCGCGCTCCGCCCAGCGGCGGATCACGGCGGAACCCCCGGCCCCGGTCGAGGTCGAGGCGCCGGTCACCGGCCGCTGGTCGGCCCTCAACAGCCCCGCCGACAAGGTGCCGAGCCACGGCACGCACCACCTCGGGCAGACCTACGCGATCGACATCACGGCGGAACCGGAGGAGGGCGCCCGGCCCACACCCGTCTGGTTCTGGCCCGTCGCCAGGTCCGGCAAGGCCTATCCCGCCTTCGGGGAGCCACTGCTCGCGGTGGCCGACGCCACCGTCGTGCACGCCGAGGACGGCCAGCGCGACCACCTCAGCCGCAGCTCCCTCGCCGGAGTCCTGTACTTCTGGCTGGTCGAGGGCGTCGGCAGGACGCTCGGCGGCGCCCGCCGCGTCGTCGGCAACCACGTCATCCTCGACCTCGGCGACGGCACCCACGCCATGTACGCCCACGTCCAGCAGGGCTCGCTCACCGTGCGGGCGGGGGACCAGGTCGTCGCCGGACAGCGGATCGGCCGGTGCGGGAACTCCGGCAACTCCACCGAACCGCACGTCCACTTCCAGCTCATGGACGGCCCCGACCTGGACACGGCACGCGGTGTGCCGTTCCGCTGGAGCGGGCTCGGCGTACCGGCGAACGGCGAGGTGTTCACGGCCGCGCCAGTACAGTGCGGGAATGGCTGAGGAACCCCTGGGGCTGCGCGAACGCAAGAAGCGGCAGACCGCGCACCGGATCTGGCGGACCGCCCTCGACCTCTTCCTCCAGCGGGGTTTCGACAAGGTCTCCGTGGCGGAGATCGCCGCCGCCGCGGACGTCTCGAAGATGACGGTCTTCAACTACTTCGGCACCAAGGAGGACGTGCTCCTCGGCCCGATGGAGGAGCACGTGGCCGACGCCGCCGACGCGGTGCGCGACCGGAGGCCCGGCGAGTCGGCGGTCGACGCGCTGCGCCGCCAGTTCCTCGCCCGGGTCGACGGGCGCGACCCCTCCGTCGGGCTCTCCGACGACGTGCGCCTCGTCCGGCTCCACCGGCTCATCGGTGAGACGCCCGCGCTCGCCCGCCGCGTCATGCTTTTCCGGCTGCGCGGCGTCGACCTCCTCGCCGAGGTGCTGACCGAGGAGACCGGCGACCGGCTGATGGCGGACATCGCCGCACGTCAGCTCATGGCCGCGCGCGACGCGGTGATCCTGGAGAACCACCGCAGGCTGCTCGCGGGCGACCGCGCCGAAGACATGGCCGCCGACTGCGCGGCCCTCGCCGAGCGCGCCTTCGACCTGGTCGAAAAGGGACTGCAGGGCTACCCCGGGAACGCTTAGGGTCAGCACCATGCCACCGGCCAAGAAGCGCACGCGTACGTACGACTCCGCCAGGATCCGCACGGCCGTGCTCGCGCAGTCCGGCGCCGTACGGGACGCGGTCGCCACCCTCACCCCCGACCAGCTCGCCCGGCCGACCCGCCTCGGCGACTGGACGGTCCGCGAACTGACCGCCCATCTCGTCATGGTGCTCGGCACCCTCCACCGCTACCTCGGCGAGCCGGAACCGGCACGGCACGAAGTACCCCTGATGGACTGGCCCTTCGCCACGGTCACCGCCGCGTCCCGGGTCGACGAGGACACCCGGGCCGTCGCCGGGGACGGGGACACCGATCTCGGCGAGCTGTTCGCGCGCACCCTGAGCGGCGTCGAGGAGTCGCTGGCCGAGGCCCCGGACGCCCGTCTCGTCCCGTCCCGCTTCGGCGCCATGACCCTCGGGGACTTCCTGGTCACCCGTACCGTCGAGCTGACCGTCCACACGGACGACCTCAACGACGCCGTGCCCGGCCTCGACGTCCCCCATGACCGGCAGGCGCTCGCCGCCTGCGCCCGGCTGCTCGCGGACGCCCTCGCGGTGAAGGCGCCCGGCGCCTCGACCGAGGTCCGTATCCCGCCGTACGCGGTGGTGCAGTGCGTGCAGGGCCCCCGGCACACCCGCGGCACCCCGCCGAACGTCGTCGAGACCGACCCGCTGACCTGGATCCGCCTCGCCACGGGCCGCACCGACTGGAAGACGGCGCTCGACGCGGCGAAGGTCAGCGCGAGCGGCGAACGGGCGGATCTCTCGGAGCTGCTGCCGATCATGGGCTGACCCGGGACGCCGACGGGCGCCGGAAGCCTCGCCGCGGGGCGGATGGAACCGATCCCCCCACTTGTTCCGTCACATCGCCATGCACACGCAGCGTCTGACCCTGACCCTGACCGCGCTGGCCTCCGCCGGGCTGCTGCTCACCGCATGCGGCACCGAGTCCGGGACCGGCTCCGACGGCGGCTCCGCCGACCGGTCCGCGGGCAGCGCACCGGCCATCACCGGCGTCCGCTGGAACGTCGACAGCGTGACCGTCGGCGGCAAGAAGTACGCGGCACCCGACGGCGCCCATCTCAAGATCGGCAAGGACGGGCGGGCCGGCGGCAGCTTCGGCTGCAACCACGCCGGTGCCGACGTCGAGATCGACGGGGACGAACTGTCCTTCAGCAAGACCCGGATGACGGACATGGCCTGCACGGACGGCGACCGCATGGCGTTCGAGAAGAGCCTCGCGCGCACCCTGGGCAAGGAGAAACTGACGGCGAAGGTCGACGGCGACCGGATGACCCTCACCTCCGCCAAGGGAGACCACGTGGACCTGACCTCGCGCGCCGACGAGCCCGACGCCCCGCTGACCGGCACCAAGTGGACGGTGAACGCGGTCGGCGACGCCCGCACGGCCGCCTCCCTGCCGAAGGACCTGACCGACAAGGTCCATCTCACCTTCGGCAAGGACGGCACGGTCCGCGGCAACCTCGGCTGCAACGACGTCTCCGCCAAGGCCGAGGCCAAGGACGGCCGCATCACCTTCGGCGCCCCCAGGACGACCCGCAAGATGTGCCCCGGCGAGGCGATGAGGACCGAGCGCAAGCTGCTGAAGCTCTTCGACGGCACGGCGCGCTACGAGGTGCGCCAGGACACTCTGAAGCTCACCGCGGCCGACGGCACGGTCATCAACGCGGACGCCGCCAAGAACCGGAGCTAGCACCGGAGTCAGGCGTACGGGAGCAGTTCCTCGTCCGTCCGCTCCCACGCCCGCCGCAGCTCCGCGAGGAGACGCGGTTCGGCGGCGGCCCGGTCGGCCTGCTCACGCCGGTCCTCGGCGAGGTGGAAGAGCTGGTCGGCGCCGCCCTTGCCGCGGTAGTACTTCCAGTCGCCCCGGCGCAGCGCCCGCTCGCCCCGCACCCGCCAGAACAGCTCACGCTCGGCGGGCTTCTCGCCCTTCAGGAGGTACGGGGCGAGGCTGGTGCCGTCCAGCGGGTGGGCGCGGTCCGGCCGTGCCCCGCCGATCTCCAGGAGCGTCGCGGTCCAGTCCGGGGTGAACACGGGCTCGTGGCTGACCTGCCCGCCGTCGATCCGCGCGGGCCAGCGCACGATCGTCGGCACCCGGATGCCGCCCTCCTGGAGCGAGCCCTTGTTGCCGGACAGCGGCCAGTTGTACGAGAAGCGCTCGCCGCCGTTGTCGGAGGCGAAGAAGACCAGGGTGTCGCGCTCCTGGCCGGACGCGCGCAGCGCGTCGAGCACGGCGCCGACGGACCGGTCCAGGTCCTGGACCATCTCCGTGTACTTCTCGACGGACCCGCCGTCCTGGTGCCAGAGCGCGCCCTTCTGGCCCGCCTTGATCCTCCGTACGATCTCGGCGCTCTCCTCCGTGTCGCCGTCGGCTGTCCACGGCCAGTGCGGGGTGGTGAAGTTGAGGTTGAGCAGCCAGGGCCTGCCGCCGTGGTCGCGCCGCACGTACGCGCTCGCCCGCTCGGTCAGGACGCGCGTGTAGTACCGCAGGTCCTTGTACTCCGCGTCGCCCTCGTAGAGGTCGTACTCGCCGCCGAGCCCCAGCTTCGAGTAGTACTCCAGGGCCCCGCCGAAATTGCCGAAGAACTCGTCCCAGCCGGACCGCGTGGGTGAGTAGTCCGGCAGGTAGCCGCAGTGCCACTTGCCGATCAGGGCGGTCGCGTAACCGGCGCCGCGCAGGAGGGATGCGAGCGTGGGGTGATTCGGGTCGAGGCCCACGGACTTGTCGGCGATCGGCTCGGCGAGCCCGCCCTTCGTACGCCCGGGGAAGCGGCCCGTGTAGAGGCTGAAGCGGGTGGGCGAGCAGGTCGCAGAGCCGGAGTAGGCGTCCGTGAACCGGACCCCCTGGCGGGCGAGCCGGTCCAGGTGCGGCGTCCTGATGTGCGGCGATCCGTACGAGGACAGATCGGCCCAGCCGAGGTCGTCACCGAGGATGAACAGGATGTTGGGGCGCCTCGCGTGCCGCCCGCGCGCGGCGGCGAAGGGCCGCTCGCCGGTCTGGGCGGCGGTCTCGGCGGTGCTCGCGGCGCCTTCGCCGGGCGCCGCGTGGGCCGGTGCCCCGGCACCCAGACCGGCGGCGGCCGCCGTGCCCGCCACCCCGCCGGCGAACGAGCGCCGGGACAACCGAGAAGAACGTGACCATCCATGAGGCTGCATGATCAGGAGCCTCATGGCGGGCCGGAACGGGTGTCAACGCGCTGCCGTGGCTGTTCACAAGGCCGTCGTCGCAGTTCACAGGGTTGTCGTCCCGCTGTAGCACTCGGGCGGTACGGAGGCGTGCTCACCCTCCGTACAGGACCCGTATCCCCAATTCGGACCAGTGGTCGATCTCGCCTACACTCGATGACGTGCCACGTGGTGACGGTCGACTCAATCACGATCTGCTCCCCGGCGAGAAAGGCCCCCAGGACGCGTGTGGCGTCTTCGGTGTCTGGGCTCCGGGTGAAGAGGTCGCCAAGCTCACTTACTTCGGGCTGTACGCCCTCCAGCATCGAGGCCAGGAGTCCGCGGGAATCGCGGTCAGCAATGGCTCCCAGATCCTTGTCTTCAAGGACATGGGGCTCGTCTCCCAGGTCTTCGACGAAACGTCTCTCAGCTCGCTCCAGGGTCATATCGCGGTCGGTCACGCCCGCTACTCGACCACCGGAGCCTCCGTATGGGAGAACGCCCAGCCGACGTTCCGTGCCACCGCGCACGGTTCCATCGCGCTCGGGCACAACGGCAACCTCGTCAACACGGCCCAGCTCGCCGAGCTGGTCGCCGACCTGCCCAAGGAGAACGGCCGCGCGACCCAGGTCGCCGCGACCAACGACACCGACCTGGTGACGGCCCTCCTCGCGGGCCAGGTGGACGACGACGGCAAGCCGCTGACCATCGAGGAAGCCGCCAAGAAGGTCCTGCCGGACGTGCAGGGCGCCTTCTCGCTCGTCTTCATGAACGAACACACGCTGTACGCGGCCCGCGACCCGCAGGGCATCCGCCCGCTGGTCCTCGGCCGTCTGGAGCGCGGGTGGGTCGTCGCCTCGGAGTCCGCCGCGCTCGACATCTGCGGCGCCAGCTTCGTCCGCGAGATCGAGCCGGGCGAGTTCGTCGCGATCGACGAGAACGGTCTGCGAACCTCCCGATTCGCGGAAGCGAAGCCCAAGGGCTGTGTCTTCGAGTACGTCTACCTGGCGCGCCCCGACACGGACATCGCCGGCCGGAACGTCTACCTCTCGCGCGTCGAGATGGGCCGAAAGCTCGCCGCGGAATCCCCCGTCGAGGCCGATCTGGTCATAGCGACCCCCGAATCCGGCACTCCCGCCGCGATCGGTTACGCGGAGGCCTCCGGCATCCCCTTCGGCGCGGGCCTGGTCAAGAACGCCTATGTGGGCCGGACCTTCATCCAGCCCTCGCAGACGATCCGCCAGCTCGGCATCCGCCTCAAGCTGAACCCCCTCAAGGAAGTCATCAAGGGCAAGCGCCTCGTGGTCGTCGACGACTCGATCGTCCGCGGCAACACCCAGCGCGCCCTGGTCAAGATGCTCCGCGAGGCCGGCGCCGCCGAGATCCACATCCGGATCTCCTCGCCGCCCGTGAAGTGGCCCTGCTTCTTCGGCATCGACTTCGCGACCCGCGCCGAGCTCATCGCCAACGGCATGACGATCGACGAGATCGCCACCTCCATGGGCGCCGACTCGCTCTCGTACATCTCCATCGACGGCATGATCGAGGCCACCACCATCGACAAGCCGAACCTCTGCCGAGCCTGCTTCGACGGCGAGTACCCGATGGACCTGCCCGACCCCGAGCTGCTCGGCAAGCAGCTCCTGGAGACGGAGCTGGCCGCCGGTCCGGCGTCCACGGCAGCGGCCGACGCGATCCGTCGCCCGTAAGCCCACGTAGTAACGACACGAAGGTTCTCACTCACCATGCCTACCGAGTTTTCTGAGCGCGCTTCGCACGCGGGCACTGGTGCCAGCTACGCAGCCGCAGGCGTAGACATCGAGGCGGGCGACCGCGCCGTCGAACTCATGAAGGAGTGGGTCAAGAAGACCCAGCGGCCGGAGGTCGCGGGCCTCGGCGGCCTCGGCGGCTTCGCCGGGCTCTTCGACGCCTCCGCCCTCAAGCGCTTCGAGCGCCCCCTCCTCGCCTCCGCGACCGACGGAGTCGGGACCAAGGTCGACATCGCCCGCCAGATGGGCGTGTACGACACGATCGGCCACGACCTGGTCGCGATGGTCATGGACGACATCGTCGTCTGCGGCGCCGAGCCGCTCTTCATGACCGACTACATCTGCGTCGGCAAGGTCCACCCGGAGCGCGTCGCCGCCATCGTCAAGGGCATCGCCGAGGGCTGTGTCCTTGCGGGCTGCTCGCTGGTCGGCGGCGAGACGGCGGAGCACCCCGGGTTGCTCGGCCCGGACGACTTCGACGTCGCGGGCGCGGGCACCGGAGCGGTCGAGGCCGACCGCCTGCTCGGCGCGGACCGCATCCGTACGGGTGACGCGGTCATCGCGATGGCCGCCTCCGGTCTTCACTCGAACGGGTACTCGCTCGTCCGGCATGTGGTCTTCGACCGCGCGGGCTGGGCCCTGGACCGCCAGGTCGAGGAGTTCGGCCGCACGCTCGGCGAGGAGCTCCTTGAGCCCACGAAGATCTACTCCCTGGACTGCCTGGCGCTCACCCGCACCACGGACGTCCACGCCTTCAGCCACATCACCGGCGGGGGTCTCGCGGCGAACCTCGCCCGGGTGATCCCGGACGGCCTGCACGCGGTCGTCGACCGTGGCACCTGGGCCCCGGGCGCGGTCTTCGACGTGGTCGGCAAGGCGGGCCAGGTCGAGCGCCTGGAGCTGGAGAAGACGCTGAACATGGGCGTCGGCATGATCGCGATCGTCCCCGAGGAGTCGGCGGACGCGGCGCTCACCACCCTCGCCGACCGCGGTCTGGACGCCTGGGTCGCCGGTGAGATCACCGAGCGCGGCGCGCACACCACGGGCGCGGCCCTGGTCGGGGACTACGCCAAGTAGGAGTGCGGGGCAGCCCGTCCGGGCTGCCCCCGAGGCCCGTCCGGACTGCCCCCGAGGCAGCACAAAACCCGGTCCGGTGTGGTGACCACCCCGGACCGGGTGAAGCGCGGCGAGCCGTCAGGCGAACCGCGAATGCCGCTTGTGCAACTACTGCTCGTGCAACGAGGTCAAGCGCCGCGGCGCTGCGACGACGGACCGGACTCTTCGGCAGAGTCGTCGTCCTCGTCGTCGTTATACAGATCCGCGTACTGGGCGTACGGGTCGTCTTCCTCGTCGTCGTCTTCGAACGGCTCGCCATTCGGCGGCTGTTGCGAAGTCGAAGCGCCCAGCTCATTGGCCAGACGCGACAGGTCAGTCCCGCCGCTGCTGTACTTCAGCTGGCGGGCGACCTTCGTCTGCTTGGCCTTTGCCCGGCCGCGCCCCATGGCTCGACCCCCTCGGATACGGGGCTCGACGGCCCCAGAGTCTTGACACGCGTTCATGATCTAGAACGGACTCTCCTCGGAGAGACCGGTCCGTAGGGCTTCCACGGTACCTGTTCCTGCGGCCATACGGTACGTCGCCCGCAGGACGCGCCTCGGCGCAGAACCCGCGAGGAGCCCCGTCCTCGCTGGTCAACTGCGATTTTAACCTCTTCTTGTCGGGCGACCCGCCGACGGGGGTGAGTCTTGTCTCTCGTTCCCGTCGGCGGGGCCCCCGCAGGGCGTCACACGACGCCGGAACCTCGCATTCCGTACGGCCTCAGCGGGCGTCCGCCATCCGCTGCTCGGCGATCCTGTCGGCCGCGGCGGCCGGCGGGATGCCGTCCTGCTTCGCACGAGCGAATATGGCGAGCGTGGTGTCGAAGATCTTCGTGGCCTTCGCCTTGCACCGGTCGAAGTCGAACCCGTGCAGCTCGTCGGCGACCTGGATCACGCCGCCCGCGTTCACCACGTAGTCCGGCGCGTAGAGGACCGACCGGTCGGCGAGGTCCTTCTCGACGCCCGGGTGGGCGAGCTGGTTGTTGGCGGCGCCGCACACCACCTTCGCGGTCAGCACGGGCACGGTGTCGTCGTCGAGGGCGCCGCCGAGGGCGCAGGGCGCGTAGATGTCGAGGCCCTCGGTGCGGATCAGCGCGTCCGTGTCGGCCACCGCCGTCACCGACGGGTGCTTGTGGACGATCCGGTTCACCGACTCCTCGCGCACATCCGTGACGAGGACCTCGGCGCCGTCCGACAGGAGGTGCTCGACGAGGTGGTGCCCGACCTTGCCGACGCCCGCGACGCCGACCTTGCGGCCGCGCAGGGTCGGATCGCCCCACAGGTGCTGGGCCGAGGCCCGCATGCCCTGGAAGACGCCGAAGGCGGTCAGCACCGAGGAGTCGCCCGCGCCGCCGTTCTCGGGGGAGCGCCCGGTGGTCCAGCGGCACTCACGGGCGACGACGTCCATGTCCGCCACGTAGGTGCCGACGTCGCAGGCCGTCACGTACCGGCCGCCGAGCGAGGCCACGAAGCGGCCGTAGGCGAGGAGCAGGGCCTCGCTCTTGATCTGCTCGGGGTCACCGATGATCACCGCCTTGCCGCCGCCGTGGTCGAGCCCGGCCATGGCGTTCTTGTACGACATGCCGCGCGCGAGGTTCAGGGCGTCGGCGACGGCCTCCTCCTCGGTCGCGTACGGGTAGAAGCGGGTGCCGCCGAGGGCGGGGCCCAGGGCGGTGGAGTGAAGGGCGATGACGGCCTTGAGGCCACTGGCACGGTCCTGGCAGAGCACTACTTGCTCATGGCCGCCCTGGTCCGAGTGGAACAGGGTGCGCAGGACGCCGTTGTCTGCATCGGTCACGGTGGTGACTCCCGGTCGAGTAGCGGCGGTGGGCGGGCTCCCGTACGGGTGGCGGGGGCCCGATGGGCATGAGACTAGAGCCTGATCGGCCATGGCACGATCACCCGTGTTTTCCAACCTGTACGTGGGGGAGAGAGCAGCCGTGCCCAAGGTGTCATCGGTGACGGTCCCGTACGCGTCCTACTTGCGTGTCTATGAGCCCCTGGCCGCCTTCCCGGAACCGGAACGCGGTCACTGGACGCGCTATGCGCGCCGCTCCGACCGCCCCTCCTACCAGGACGAACTCCGCCGTTCGCTGGCGGACCTCGTGTCCACGCCGCCCGTGCCCGTGCCGGTGCACGAGAGCGGCGAGGCGTTCGTCCTGGAGACCGACGGGGTGGTCTGCGTCTGCCCGTGGCGGACCCGGCTGCGCGGCTGGCAGGCGATGGGCGAGCTGCCCGAACAGTTGCCCGCGCCGGTCCTCGACGCGGTGCTGCCCCCGGTGGTCCGCCGCCAGACGGCGGCCGACTACGAGCGGTGGCGGGCCCGCAACCCCGACGCCAGGCCCTGGATCCGCACCTCCACGTGGCAGGTGCCCCTGCACTGGTTCGTGCTCGTGACGGACGAGGAGCGGGACTACGAGCCGTGCGCGGGGCCCGGACGGCCCGCCGTGCTCCGCTACCGCACGAAGATGGTGGAGGCCAGGCGCAGGGTCGCGCGCGGTCTGCGGACGCTGCGGGACGCCCTGGACGACGCACCGCTCGTCGAGGGGCTCGTGGATGTGGGCCGGTGGCTTGAGGAGTTCCACCCGCGCTCGCTGGTCGAGGTGGACTACGGAGGTCTTGTGCACGCCGTCTCCGCCGACGATCTCGACGAGGACCACTCGGCGGCGGACGTGGCCGAGGGGATCGAGGCGCTGCGCAAGGGCGACGGCGAGATGGCGGGCGAGGCGTATGCGAGGCTCGTGGAGCGGTGGCGGGCGGTGCGGCACCTTCAGTTCGCGAACTGAACGCCGGACGCGCGACCGGCCGCCGGGCACCGGACGGCCGCCGGGACGTAGGTCCCGATCCGGGCCTTTGCCTCAAGCGTGATGGACCGCACTTACGGGGCCCTTGCGCCCATCACCCCTCCTCGTGCCAAAATAGGACAAGGAGTCCGGGGAGGGCTCCTTCCGCCCAAGTAAGGGCGGATTGCTCTGCATTGCACGCTATGGGGGGTCCTGTTGACTCCTGATCGCCCTGTGACTGATCGTCACAGTGGCGTGACTGTCCGCTATGGCATGGTCCATCGGCTTCCGTCGGTGATGAACACCTGGGAGGGCAATTCCATCGGTTTGGCCGACGCGGCTGGACGGATGGTGTAGTTGTAGTGCCGAGGACAAGCCGTTCGTCCTATAACCGACTCGACTCGCGTCCGCCATTTCGGGCAACGCGGGTCAAGGTGCAGAATTTAGAGGAATGAACCGAGAAGGTTCGGTTCTCCCGAGGAGGCCGCTCATGACCGCTCGCACCCCTGATGCCGAGCCGCTGCTGACCCCGGCTGAGGTCGCCACGATGTTCCGCGTCGACCCCAAGACGGTGACGCGCTGGGCCAAGGCTGGCAAGCTCACGTCGATTCGCACGCTCGGCGGACACCGCCGGTACCGCGAGGCTGAGGTCCGCGCACTGCTCGCGGGTATTCCGCAGCAGCGCAGCGAAGCCTGAACCACCGCTCAACCAGCAGTAACTCGTACAACTCGGGCGAAGAGCACCACTACTGCCGGGTCCCCCAACCTGGTCGTACGTCCGACATATGGCTACACGCGACGCGGGTCCCGCCCCAACGGGAGCCACGCCTGAACCACTTGGGTGAGTCGTCTGATCGCGCTGGACTCCGCCGGGTCCAGCGCGATCTTTTTTGTGCGCCTCGGGGGGTCGGTCAGGGCGTCCGTGCGCGCCCTTGTTG
>NZ_JASKYR010000329.1:0-7867 GCF_041028215.1 Streptomyces flavofungini | reverse complement strand
TCGAGCCCGCCGGAGAGGAAGGCCGCCACGGGCACGTCGGAGAGCATGTGCTGCCGCGTCGACTCCTCGATGACGGCGGCCAGATCCGGCAGTTCACCGCCGCGGGCGCGCTCCTGGCCCTCGGCGGCCACCTCCTTCAGATCCCAGTACCGGCCGCGCTCCACCCGGCCGTCGGGCCGACAGCGCAGCCAGCTCCCCGGCGGCAGCTTCTCCGCCTCGCGGAAGGCGCACCGCGAGTCCGGCACCCAGTAGTACAGGAGCGAGGCGACCAGCGCCCCGTGATCCACATCGAGCGGTCCGCCGCTCACCGCGGCGAGCGCCTTGAGTTCGGAGGCGAACACCAGGCCCGTGCCCCGCCGGAGCAGGAACAGCGGCTTGATGCCGAGCTGGTCGCGGGCGAGCACCAGCTCACCGGTGCGCTCGTCGAAGACGGCGAAGGCGAACATGCCGCGCAGCCGGGGCAGACAGTCCGTGCCCCAGCGGCGCCAGGCCTCCAGGAGCACCTCGGTGTCGGAGGTGCCACGGAAGCGTGCCCCCAGGCCCGTCAGTTCGGCCCGGAGCTGCGGCGCGTTGTACAGCTCGCCGTTGTAGGTCAGGGCGAGACCGTCCGAGACCATCGGCTGGGCGCCCGTCTCGGACAGGTCGATGATGGCGAGACGCCGGTGCCCGAGCTGCACCTCCCCGTCACCGGCGAGATGGCTGTAGCGGCCCGCGCCGTCCGGGCCGCGGTGGGCCAGGACGTCGGTGAGCCGGTCGGTCACTGCTTTCCCGTCCGGCCAGAGGTAGGTGCCTGCGATGCCACACATGATCTAGCGCGCCTCCTGGTCGCTGTACGGGACCCGTGCGGCCGACATGGAAGGCCGTTCCGTCCGGGGCTGCCCGGTCCTGCTCTGCCGGGCCGGCCGCTCGTACGGGCCGCGCAGCGCGGTGTGCAGCCCGTCCCACAGCGTGCCGTCGGTCCTGTCCCGCGGATCGGGGTCGATCAGCACCACACCGATCACCGGAATGCGCTGGTCGGCGAGTTGCCGCGCGACGGTGTGCAGCCACGCGGCACTGCCGTGCCCGGCGCGCACGACGAGCACGGTCTGCCCGCCGAGATAGTGCAGGTCGGTCCAGGCCGTGCCGGGCGCGACCGAGCCGACGCCGAGCCTGCGCACCTCGTGCGGCACGGCCGCGGCACCCTCGCCGCTGACCACGCTCGCGCCCCCCGCGTCCGTACGGCTGTCGGCGAGCTCCGAGCCGGGCAGACCGTCGATGACGACCACCGGACCCTCCGCCGCCAGCGCCCCGGCGACACGCAGGGCGAGGGCGCTCGTACTGCGCGCACAGCCCAGTTCCAGCAGCGACACCCCTTCCGAGGAACCGCGCACCGTGCGGACCAGCAGGGCGGTGAGCCGTTCGCGGACGGTCCGGGTGCGCTTGCGCTGCCACAGCCGCAGCGAGAGGCGGGAGGTACGGGGCAGCTCCGCGATGACCGAGGCGCCCAGGTTGTTCGCGATCTCCCTGCGCAGCACGGGGCGGTCGGCCACCACGGTGCCGACCGCCGCGACGACGAGCCCGAGCACAAGGCCGAGGACGAGCCCGATCGCCGCCTTGGTGGCGGCCGACTTGGCCGGCGAGGTGTGCACGGCACGCGGCGCGTCCACGATCTGCGTGCCCGCGATCAGCTTGGGCGTACCGGTGCGCGCCTCCGCGGCACGCTCGTCGAAGTCGGCGATCCGCGAGTTCAGCTCGGCCCGGCGGGCGAAGAGCGACTCGATGCTCGCCGACGCCTTGGGGTCGCTCTCCGGAGACCGGTCCCCGATCGCCTTGTTGACCTTCGCCAGCTCGTTCCGCATGCGGTCACGCTGGTCGAGCAGCGCCTTGGCCTCGGCCTTCGCGGTCTCCTTCATCCGCCGTACGTGGTCGGCGACGAAGGCGTCGGCCAGCGCCCCGGCCCGGGCCACCGCGTCGGCGTCACTGGCGCCGGTCACATCGATCTGGAGCACGTTGTTGGTCAGGCCGGTACCTCGGTAGTCCCGCATGAAGTCCTCCGGCCGCTGCGAGGACTTGAGGGTCTTCAGGGCCTCGCCCGCGATACGCGTGGTGCCGAGGAGTTCGACGTCGGTACGGATCAGCGTCCCGGTGTCATTGGCCTGGTCCTCCGCGTGCGTGACGAGCACCTTGGTCACCGCGCTCGGCGGGGGCGGCATCAGGACCGCCACCGCGGCCCCGGCCAGCATGCCGAGCAGCGCCATCAGGCACCACAGACGGCGGCGCCTGCGCACCGCCACCACCAGCGCGTGCAGGTCGAGCAGCGGAGTGGCCTGCGACGACTCCGCGGTCGTACGCGTCGTCACGCGGAGCCCCCCGTCGCGTGGCCGCGCACGGCGAGGGCCAGCGTGGCGCTCTCCGCGGGACGGCCGTCCGAGCGCTTCGTACCGGCGCGGACCGCCCCGGCGACGACGACGCCCACGACCTCGTGCCGGGCGTCCGCACACGCCTCGGCGATGCCCGCGAGATCCCCCGCGGTCCACCTGCCCGCGCTGAGCACGACCAGCGCACCGGACTCGGCGTCGCGGTCCGGCACCATCGGCTTCGCCACCGAGACCTCCACCATCCGCAGCAGCGGATCGCTCTTGGCCTCGGTCACGAGCTGCCCCGCGGCCCGGTGGGCGATCCCATCGCCCTCGGGCACGACGACCAGCAGCCGCCGCGGGGCGGGCAGCTGATTGCGCAGCCGGGCACAGACCCGCCGGTAGCGGGTCCGCCTGCCGCTCTCGTCAGCGGACCTCGGCGGGGCGGGCGCGTCCCACCGGGTGTCGACGCCGAGCAGCCGGCGCACCCGGGACCGCGGGCCCCGGTCCTCCGTCGTGTGCCGTTCCCCGGGCACGTCGACGGTGCCGAGCAGCGCCGTGCCGAGGGCCGAGGCGATCTCCGCCTCGGCGCGCAGACGGCGGTCGGCCCGCGCGGCGGCGAGGTGGCCGATCACCGCGACCAGCAGGAACACCAGCGCTCCGCCGACGATCAACTGCGTTCTGGTCGGCGGTGCCTCGCTGGTCGGACGGGGCGCCGGTCCCATCACGACCATGCTCGCCTTGCTGCTCGCCGGGTCGGCCTCGTCCAGCTTCTTCATGGCTTCCTCAAGACCGGTGCGGAGCTTTTCGAGCGCGGTGCGCGCCTGCACGCCCTCCACGGTCCGCCCCGGGTCGGCCGCCTTGGCCAGGTCGCTGATGCGCCGGTTGGTCTCCTGGACCTTCTTGCGCAGCGCCTCGGGACCGGCGGCGGCCTCGGACTCGGTGCTGCCGCCCGCGATACGCGTGGCGAACGCGACGAACTGCTGGGCCATGCGGTCGGAGAGCCGCTGCGCGCGCTCCGGGGTCCCGGCCGTCCCCGAGATCTTGATGATGTTCCCGTTGCTGGCCTTGGCGCTCACCCGGTCCTTGAGTGCGGCGCCGTTGACGCCGGACCAGTCGAGCGCGGCGGCCGCCCGGTCGGTCACCGCCGAACTGGTGGCGACCTCCGCCTGGGTCAGCAGCTCGCGCTCCTCCCACTGACCCGGCAGCAGGACCGACGCCGTCGCGGTGTAGCGCGGCGGGAACAGCACCGAGGTGCCGTAGCCGACCAGCGCGCCCACCACGGCGAGAACGGCCAGCAGCCGCCAGCGCCGGTGGAGAATCCGCCCGATCGTGACCAGGCGTATCGTGTCATCGCTCAACGGTGCGGCCTCCTCCCTTGGCCGGCCGGGGGCCTCTCGCAGACCCGGAGGTGCGCTTACGGCAGGCGGCGTCGTAAGCGGCGAGCAACGACTGCTGGGAGTTGCTCCAGGAGAGCTGACCGGTGACCCTCTCCTGGCCGATCTCGCCCATCCGGGCCCGCTTCTCCGGGTCGTCCAGGAGCAGCGCGGTGAGCTTCGCGAAGGCGGCCTCGTCGTTGGCGGGCGCGTACACGGCGGCGTCTCCCGCGGAGACCCGTGCCTCGCGCAGCTCGAAGGAGACGATCGGCCGGCCCATCGCCATGTACTCAAGGACCTTGTTCATCGTCGACACGTCGTTGAGCGGATTGCGCGGGTCGGGGGAGAGGCACACGTCCGCCGTGGACAGATAGCGCACCAGGTCGGCGTCCGGGATGCGCCCGGTGAACTCCACCTGTTCGGAGAGGCCGAGGCGCTCGGCCAGCTCCACCATCGCGTCGAAGGCGTCGCCGGAGCCGACGAACACCGCGTGCCAGTCGGTGCGCCCGAGCTCGTCGCGGAGCCTGGCGAGGGCCCGCAGGGCGTAGTCGACCCCGTCCTGGGGGCCCATGACGCCCAGATAGCACAGCAGATGGGGCTTGCCGCGCTTCAGCCCGGGCTCGGGCGGCACCGGCTGGAACCGGTCGACCTGGGGCGCGCTGCGCACCACGAAGACGTCCTCCGGCCGCTTGCCGCCACGGCGCACCGCGACGTCCCGGTAGCTCTCGTTCGTGGCGATCACGATGTCCGCCGCCCGGTAGGTCCACCGCTCCAGCGCGCACACGGCGCGGTAGAGCAGGTCCTTGCCCCGGCCGAAGCGGGAGAGATACAGCTCCGGCACCAGGTCGTGCTGGTCGAAGACGAACTGCGCGCCGCGCCGCTTCATGCTCAGCGCGGGCAGGAACAGCAGGTCGGGCGGGTTGCAGGCGTGGACCACATGGACGGGACCGACCTTGCGGGCGAGCCGCGCCGTGTGCCACAGCGCGGACCCGTACTCCCGCAGATAGCCGGCCGGGCCGCCGGTGGCGGCGCGCAGGGGGTAGCGGTGGATGGCCACCCCGTCGATCTCCGCCTCCGCCTCCGTGTCCCGCTTACTGCCCTGGGGACAGATGACGTCGACCCGCCAGCCCGCGTCGCGCAGTGTCGTGCACTCCTGCCACACCCGCCGGTCGAACGGGACGGACAGGTTCTCCACCAGGATCAGCGCGCGCCGGGGTCGCCGGCCGCCGCCTATCTCATTACCAAGCAAGACCCATGTACCCCGGTTCGGTCCGGCGCGCCTCGGCGTCGGGAAGATGGATGAGATCGATGAGCGCCGGGCCGTCGTCGCCATGGGGCAGCGCCGAGAGCACGGCCGGGTCTCTGGTGCCCACCAGGCACACCTCGGCGTGGTCGAGCACCTCGCCGACGGAGTC
Source organism: Streptomyces flavofungini (assembly GCF_041028215.1). Lineage (GTDB taxonomy): Bacteria > Actinomycetota > Actinomycetes > Streptomycetales > Streptomycetaceae > Streptomyces > Streptomyces flavofungini_B. Next base: position 2,740 of record NZ_JASKYR010000329.1, on the reverse strand, counting down.
CGCGAGCAGGCTCGCCAGGTGCGGCAGCCGGTTCTCGATGTACTCGCGGTTCGCGCCGAGCAGCCGGGACAGGCTGACGTTGGCGTCGTGGATCTTCAGCTCGTAGCCCTTGCCGAAGAGCCGCTCCGCCAGCTCGACCAGCGGGCTCTCGCGCAGGTCGTCGGTGCCGGGCTTGAAGGACAGACCCAGCAGGCCCACCCGGCGCTTGCCGGTGCGCTCCACCAGCTCCACCGCACGCTGGAGGTGCGCGGCGTTCGAGGGCAGCACATGGGAGAGGATCGGCACCGACACATCGGCCCGCTGTGCCGCGTACACCAGGCTGCGCAGGTCCTTGGGCAGGCAGGAGCCGCCGAAGGCGAAGCCGGGCCGCAGATAGGCGGGGCTGATGTTCAGCTTGCGGTCGGCCAGGAACACGTCGATCACCTGGTGCGAGTCCACCCCGAGCGCCTGGCACACCGCGCCCAGCTCGTTGGCGAAGCCGATCTTGAGGCCGTGGAACGCGTTGTCCGCGTACTTGATCGCCTCGGCGGTGGGCACCGGCACCCGGAACACCTCGCCGGGCAGCCCCTCGTACAGCGCCGCCACCGCGTCGCCGCTCGCCGCGTCGAGCTCGCCGATGACGGTCTTGGGCGGATCGAAGAAGTCCCGCACGCTCGTGCCCTCGCGCAGGAACTCCGGGTTGACCGCCACCCCGAAGTCCGCCCCCGCGGTCCCGCCGACGTGCTTCTCCAGGATCGGCACCAGCAGGTTCAGACAGGTGCCGGGAAGCATGGTGCTGCGGAAGACGACGGTCTGCCGGCCGCCCCGCTCGGCGAGCACGGTGCCGATCTGCTCGGTGACCCGCTCCAGATAGGTGGTGCACAGACTGCCGTTGGGCTCCGACGGCGTGCCCACACAGACCAGCGACACCTCACTGACCATGATCGCTTCACGGACGTCGGTGGTGGCGCGTAACGCCCCACTGGCGACGACCTCGGTGATGAGCTCGCCGATCCGCTCCTCGACCACCGGGGCCTTGCCGTCGTTGACCAGGTCGACCTTGACCTGGTTGACATCCACCCCGATGACCTCATGACCCATGCTGGCCAGGCACGCGGCCGACACACAGCCCACGTAACCGAGCCCGAAGACGCTGACTCTCATGCCCCGTTCCTCCCCCCAGGCAGGCCCCTGCGGCCTGCGGTTCGCGCCCTGGCCGGACGACGACTTCCCGGCATCAGTAGGCCCCTTGTCCGTAGAGCACCGCACGCAGCGTCTTCCACAAGATCACTGTGTCCAGAGCGAGCGACCAGTCCTCCACGTACCGAAGGTCGAGGCGGACCGCCTCCTCCCACGGCAGGTCGCTGCGTCCGCTGATCTGCCACAGGCCGGTGAGACCGGGTTTGACCAGCAGCCGCCGCCGGATGTCAGGCCCGTAGGCGGCGGATTCCTCCGGCAGCGGAGGCCGCGGACCCACGAGCGACATCGATCCGGTGAGTACGTTGAAGAGCTGCGGGAGCTCATCGAGCGAGTACCGGCGCAGCACCGCTCCCACCCGGGTCACCCGCGGATCCCGGCGGAGCTTGAACAGCAGGCCCGCGCCTTCGTTGCGGTCGGCCAGCGCGGCACGCGCCCGGTCCGCCCCCACCACCATCGTGCGGAACTTGAAGATGGTGAACTCACGGCCGTCCTTGCCGACCCGGCGCTGGCGGTAGACCGCCCCGCCCCTGCTGTCCGCGAGGACGAGCAGCGCGACGAGCACCATCAGCGGCGCGAACACCATCAGCAGCACCGCCGCGCCCAGCCGGTCGACGACCTCCTTGACCGCCCGGCGGCCCCCGGTGAAGGTCGGCATGCTGACCCGGAGCAGCGGGATGCCGAGCACCGCGTCGACGTGCAGCCGGGGCCCCGCCACCTCCATCAGGACGGGCGCCACGACCATCTCGGCGTCACTGCCCTCCAGGTTCCAGGCGAGGCGCTGAAGCCGGTCCGGTGACCAGTGCGGGTCCGGGGTGACCGCGACGACCCGGTAGCCGTCGCGGCGGACGTGGTTGGCGACATCGGCGAGGCGGCCGACCACCGGCACACCGTCCAGCTGGTCGCCGTCGAGCCCGGCGCCGTCCGTCGTGCACACCGCGTCCACCCGCCAGCCCAGATGCGGGAACTTGCGGGATCTGGTGATCAGGTCGCGCACGGTGGCCGGACTTCCGGCGGCCAGTACCGGTCGCAGACACTGTCCTTCCTTGCGCTGTCTGTGCAGCCGAAGACGGAGCAGATAGCGCGTGGTCATGGTGAGAAGCGCGATCGCGGGGATCGCGACGAAGATCCAGAGCTTGATGTTGCGCGAGGTCAGGGCGATACCGCCCAGAGCCAGTACAACGGCCGCGGTGAACAGTGAGCGTCCGAGCCGGCGGAACTCCTCGGCGCCCTGACCGAGTACGGCCGGAGCCCAGGCGCGGCTCACCGCGAGCGCCACCAGCACCAGCAACTCGGTGCCGAAGGCGAGGATGGTCCACTTCTCGTGCCAGTTGGCCGCGTCCCGGGCCCCGAAGAAGCCACCGATCGCCGCCACGACGAAGGCGGTGGACACGGTATCGCTGGTGATCACGGTACGTCGGTACCGCTGCTCCCAGTCGATCGCGGGCTGGCTGATCGCCCCGTTCGCCAGACGCCCGCGCGCCTGCGGAAACGGGCTGACTAATCCCCCCTGCCGCACAGAGCCCCCCAGGTCCCCAGTGATTCGACGTGCTCGCCTAACACT
>NZ_JASKYR010000328.1:0-8598 GCF_041028215.1 Streptomyces flavofungini | reverse complement strand
GGGGTGGGCAGCGCCTTCACCGTCGTGCGGGAGAAGGGCACGTACGTGCTGTTCACCATGGCCGCGGGCACGAAGGGTCTGACCACCGTCACGTCGTACTGGGCCTGCTCCCCCACCGGGCCCTGGCACGGCCCCGCCAAGGGGTTCGAGGCGCCCCTGCCCAGGGACGGCGCGGCGAAGAAGGACACGGCCGCCTACAACCCGCAGGCCCACCCCGCGCTCGGCGGCGACGGGCGGGTGGTGCTGAGCTACGACGTCAACTGGCTCGACCCGGTGCCCGCGAGCGCCCAGGCGAACGTCAGCCGGAACGTGTCGCTGTACCGGCCGCGCTTTGTGACGCTGCGGCTGTCGGAGCGCCGCTGAGCGCGTCGCCGCCGGGCTCCGGTGTGTCGCGCGAGCGGCGCTTGGCGATGACCGCGCAGACCATGAGCTGCATCTGGTGGAAGAGCATCAGCGGCAGCACCGCGAGGGAGGCGTCGGCGCCGAAGAGCACGGTCGCCATGGGCAGCCCCGCCGCGAGTGACTTCTTCGAACCGGCGAACTGGATAGCGATGCGGTCGGCCCGGCCGAAGCCGAGCCGCTTCGCCCCGTACCAGGTCAGCGTCAGCATCGCGGCGAGCAGCAGCGCCTCGACGCCGAGCAGCGCGAGCAGCCGCCACGGGGTCACCTGGGACCAGATGCCCTGCACCATGCCCTCGCTGAACGCGGTGTAGACGACGAGCAGGATCGACCCCCGGTCGACGTGTCCCAGGACCTTCTTGTGCCGGGTGAGGAAGCCGCCGACCCAGCGGCGCAGGAGTTGTCCGGCGAGGAACGGCACCAGGAGCCGCAGCACGATCCGCACGAGCGAGTCCGCCGAGAAGCCGCCGCCGCTGTCGCCGAGGAGCGCCGCCGCGAGCAGCGGGGTCAGCACGATGCCGGCGAGGGAGGAGAAGGAGCCCGCGCAGATCGCCGCGGGGACGTTGCCGCGGGCCAGGGAGGTGAAGGCGATGGACGACTGGATCGTCGAGGGCACCAGCGTGAGGAAGAGGAAGCCGCTGTACAGGGCGGGGGTGAGGGCCCAGGGCACGAGGCCCCTGCCCGCGAGGCCGAGCAGCGGGAAGACGATGAACGTGCAGGCCAGGACCGTGACGTGCAGCCGCCAGTGCTTGAGTCCGTCGAGCGCCTCGCGGGTGGAGAGCCGCGCCCCGTAGAGGAAGAACAGGAAGGAGACGGCCGCGGTGGACGCTCCGGACGCGAGGTCGGCACCCGTGCCGCGCGCGGGCAGCAGGGCGGCGATCCCCACGGTCGCGAGCAGCGCCGCGATGTAGGGGTCGACCGGCATCCAGGACGGCCACTTCAGGCGTTTCATACGGTGCTTCACTGCTCCACTGCTTCTGGGACGCCCGCGTACCGGCGGGTGCCGGTCCCGGGCCGAAGGCGCGCGTACCGGCGGGTGCCGGTCCCGGACCCAGGGCGGTCCTTGCCCTGTCCACGATCCTCCTGACCAGGGACATGATCCTCCTGACCAGGGGCATCGGGAATCCCGTACACCGCTCTGACTGTCATCATGCTTCGTGATGACCGGCGCTAGGGTGGGAGGCGTGTACGACCCCGCGCAGCTCCGTACGTTCCTCGCCGTCGCCCAGACGCTGAGCTTCACCCAGGCCGCCCGGCGCCTCGGCCTGCGCCAGTCCACCGTGAGCCAGCACGTGCGCCGCCTGGAGGACGCCGCCGGACGGCAGCTCTTCACCCGGGACACCCACTCCGTGGAGCTGACCGAGGACGGCGAGGCCATGCTCGGATTCGCGCGCCGCATCCTCGCGGCGCACGAGCAGGCGGCGGCGTTCTTCACCAGGACCCGGATCGGCGGGCGGCTGCGGTTCGGGGCGTCGGAGGACTTCGTCCTGACCCGGCTCACCGACATCCTGGAGACCTTCCGGCACGAGCACCCCGACGTCGATCTGGAGCTGACCGTCGAGCTCTCGGGGACGCTCCACGAGCGGCTGGCCGCGGGCAAGCTGGACCTGGTGCTCGCCAAGCGGCGGCCGGAGGACCCGCGCGGCGAACTGGTCTGGCACGACGACCTGGTCTGGATCGGCTCCGAGCGGCTGCGCCTCGACCCCGAGCGCCCGGTGCCGCTGATCGTCTACCCGCCGCCCGGCATCACCCGCGCCCTCGCCCTGGAGGCGCTCGACCGGCGGGGCCGCGCCTGGCGCGTGGCGTGCACGAGCGGCAGCCTCAACGGTCTGGTGGCGGCGGCCCGCGCGGGCCTCGGCGTGATGGCCCACTCGCGCGGCCTCGTCCCGCCGGGCCTCGTCCCCGTCCCCGACCGGGCGGGCCTGCCGGAGCTTGGCTCCGTCGACTTCGTGCTCCTGCACGGGGAGCGCCGGACGGGTGCCGGGGGCGCCGCCGACGCGCTGGCGGCGGCGATCCTGGCGGGCGGCGACCGGCTGCACCGGGCCCGCCGCTGACGTCCCCGGGGAGCCCTCTCAGCGCAGCGGCCTCGGATACGTGAGCTGCTTGAAGCGCCGCAGGTAGGGCGCGGTCTCCACGTGCCGCACCCCTTCGAGCGGGCCCAGCGTCCGGCTCAGATAGGCGTAGAGCTCGGCCGTGTCCCGGGTGAGGACGCTGGCCACGAGGTTGGAGGGCCCGGTCGTCGCGGAGGCGTGCGCGACCTCGGGATGCCCGGCCATGGCGCGCCCCACCGCGTCGAGCGAACCGGGCTCGACGGTGATCCAGAGCAGGGCCGCGGTGGCGAATCCGAAGCGCTCGGTGTCGTACTCGGTGTCGATGTAGAGGGCCCCCGAGTCCAGCAGCGCGGCGAGGCGGCGCTTGACGGAGGACTCCGGGCGGCCGGTGGCCCGCTGGAGCTCGGGGTAGGTGGCACGCCCGTCCGTCTTGAGCGCGGCGACCAGCGGCTCGTCCTCGGCGGTGATGCGGGCGCGGGCCCGCGGAGTCTCCGGCCGGTCCGGGCGCAGGGCCGCCGCCTGCCCGGCGTCGAGCGGGCGGTGCTTGCCGATCCAGCCGGTGCGCCCGCCGTAGAAGCGGTGCAGGAACTGGTGGGCGGTGATCCCGACGATCTGCCGGGTGCGCAGGAGCTTGCCGAACATCAGGTCGTCGTAGTCGCCGGGCGTGCGCGGCAGGGTCATGCAGACCACCTCGGTGCCCGCCGACGTGAGGTGCACCCACGCCGTGTCGGGGCGGCGGGCCAGGGCGGCGGCGATGTCCTGGGCGCCGTCGGGCGCGCAGCGCAGCCGCAGCATCCACTGGTCCCTGCCGAGCCGCTGGGTGTCGCGGACGCCGACGACGCGCAGGCCCGCCTCGGCGCACATGCGGCGGTAGCGGCGGGCGACGGTCTGGTCGGAGACGCCGAGCACGGCGGCCACCCGGCTGAAGGCGACCCTGCCGTCGATCTCCAGGGCGTGCAGCACCTTCAGGTTGAGGTCATCGAAGATCTCGGATTCCGCCATCGAACCGGCCCCCACTGTCGAATAGCGCCACTTGACAGGTCGACGGCACCGGGATCGTCCGTCGTCGGCCCATCGTACGAGGGCACGGAGAGCGGCCGCCGCGGGCGGCGCACCAGCGGGAACGGAAGCGGGAAGAGGGACGTGGGGATGCGTAAGTGGGGACCGCTCACGGCGGTGTCTCTGGGGACGTTCATGCTGTTGCTGGACGTGACGATCGTCGTCGTGGCGCTGCCCGACATGGCGCGGGCGCTCGACGCCTCGCTCGGCGACCTCCAGTGGGTGATCGACGGCTACGCGCTCGCGCTGGCCGCGCTCCTCCTGGGAGTGGGCGCGGCGGCCGACGTGCTCGGCAGAAGGCGGCTCAATGTGGCGGGCACGGCGCTCTTCGCCGTGGCCTCGCTGGCCTGCGGTCTCGCCTCGGACGCGGAGCTGCTGGTGGCGGCGCGCGCCCTCCAGGGCGTCGGCGCGGCGGCCATGTTCGCGACGACGCTGCCGCTGCTCGGCGCCGCCTATCAGGGCCGGGACCGGTCGATCGCGCTCGGGGTGTGGGGTGCGGTGAGCGGGGCGTCGGCCGCGCTCGGCCCGATCGTGGGCGGGGTGCTCACCGAGGGTCCCGGCTGGCGCTGGATCTTCTTCGTGAACCTGCCGGTGAGCGTGGCCTCGATCGCGCTGACGCTGCGCGTGGTGCCGGAGTCCAGGGCGCCTGCCGGACGGCGGGTCGACTGGGCGGGCACGGCGGCGTTCGCGGGCTTCGCGGGCGCGGGGACGTACGGCGTGCTGCGCGGCGGCAGCGACGGCTGGACCTCGGGGGTCACGGTCGGCGCCTTCGCGCTCTCGGCGCTCGCGCTGCTCTGCTTCGTGCTCGTCGAGCGGCGTGCCGCCCATCCGCTGCTCGACCTGCAACTGCTGCGCGAGCCCGCGTTCACCGGGGTGCTGCTGGGCGCCGTCGGGTACAACGCGGCGGCCTTCGGCGTCATCCCCTACCTCTCCATCTGGCTCCAGACGGTGCTCGGCATGAGTCCGGTGCGGGGCAGTCTGGTGCTGCTTCCGCTCGCCGCGACGTCGTTCGTGGTGGCGGCGGTCGGCGGGCGGCTGCTGCACGGGGTGGCGCCGCGGCTCGTCATCGGGTGCGGGCTGCTGCTGATCGGCGCGGGCGGGCTGTGCATGGCGGTGCTCGACGCCGGTTCGTCCTGGGCGGCGCTCATACCGGGTCTGACGCTCGCGGGCGTCGGTACGGGGCTGGTCGCGCCGGGTCTGGCGGGAGCGGCGCTCGCGGCGGTGCCGCCGGTGAACGCCGGGATGGCGGGCGGCGCGGTGAACACCTTCCGCCAGCTCGGCTACGCGGTCGGGGTCGCCCTCTTCGGCACGGTCCTCACCTCGCGCATGGCGGAATCGCTCGGCCATGACGCGGCGCACACCGTCGCGGGCGGCGGCGCGGACGCCCTGCGCGGCACGGTCTCCGGCCACGCGGTGCGCGCCGCCTTCGCCGACGGGCTCAACGGGGCGTCTCTCGCCGCGGGCGTGACGGGGCTTGTCGCGGGGGCGCTGGTGCTCGTGATGGTGCGGACGCCGGGCAGGCGGGCGGCCGGGCCGAGCACCTCCGCTGCCGCGAGCCCCTCCGCTGCCGCGGGCCCGCCCGTCGCCGTGCGGGCGCGTCGTGGCTGATCGCGCAGGTCCCCGCGCCCCTGACGGGGCGCCCCCCCGGGGGCGCGGGGACCCGCGCGATCAGCCGCGGCGAACCCGCGGCCGAAGTCCACATGGCGCACACCCCCGGTGGCGGATCTTCCCGCACGCCGGGCGAAGCCACAGGTCAGACCCGCACCGCCAGAGGCACGAGGTGGCGCAACGCTGCCGCAACACCACCGCGGCCACCGCGCCGGTACGTTCCCTGCCATGCCAGCCGAACACAGCCACGCCTCCCCTCCGGTCGCCGCCGCGCGGCGTCGGCGGCTCCGTGCTGACCAGGCACGGCAGCTCGCCGATCTGCTGCGGCACCAGATCATGACAGGCGGCTTCCTGCGCGGCGTTCTGCCGCTGGAGGACGCCATCGCCGCCGACTACCGGGCCAGCCGCAACACCGTACGGCAGGCCCTGGACCTGCTGCGCGGCGAGCAGCTCGTGGACCGCAGGGCCGGGGTCGGCACCGTGGTGGTCTGCGAGAAGTACCCGCACGCCCTCGACCGGCTCCAGGGTCTCGCCGAGATCCTGCACGAGCACGGGCGGGTCACCAACGAGGTCCGCACGGCCGGTCCGGTCAGCGCGCCAGGACCCGTGGCGCACCGGCTCGGGCTGCCCGACCACACCGACGTGCTCTGCATCGAGCGGCTGCGCCGCCTGAACGGCCTTCCGCTCTCCCTCGACCTGTCGTACCTGCCCCTGGACATCGGCGGCCAACTGCTCGGCCGCGACCTGGAGAACACGGACGTCTTCCGCCTCCTTGAAACCGTGACCGGCGGTCCCCTGGGGCACGCCGGGATGACGCTCGAAGCCGTGAACGCCGACACGCACTCCGCCGCTGTCCTCGAAGCTCCGCGCGGGAGCGCCGTCCTGATGCTGGAGCGGCTCACCCATCTGCCCGACGGACGCCCCGTGGACCTGGAGTTCATCCGTTTCCGCGGGGACCGCATCACCATGAGCGGCGTCCTGCGCCGCACCGTCTGACCCTCCGCCGCCCCTCCTTCGGCCCACCTCTGGAGTTCCGCCATGCCTGTTGTGCCGCAGCGCGCCGACGTGCCCGTGACCATCGACGCATCCCTGTGCATCGAGGGCTGCACCCTCTGCGTCGACATGTGTCCGCTCGACTCGCTCGCGATCCGCGAGGACGACGGCAAGGCGTACATGCATGTCGACGAGTGCTGGTACTGCGGCCCGTGCGCGGCCCGGTGCCCCACCGGCGCGGTCACCGTCAACATGCCCTACCTGCTCCGGTGAAGGGCCCGACTCCGATGACGCGCAAGACCACCACCACGGCCCGGCTCCTGCCGCTCGCCCTGCTGCTGCCGCTGGCCACCGCGTGCGGCGGCGTGGCCGGGGCCGACGACTCCGGCACCGTCACGGTGACCGTCGGCTACCAGTCGAAGACCATCAACACCGTCACCGCGGGCACCCTGCTGCGCTCCCTCGGCTACTTCGAGGAGGAGCTGGCCGAGCGCGGCAAGCGGGACGGTAAGAAGTACGAGGTGAAGTGGCAGGACTACGCCACGGGCGCCCCGATCACCGCCCAGATGACCACGGGGAGGATTGACATCGGGTCGATGGGTGACTATCCGCTGCTGATCAACGCCGCCCGCGGCAAGCAGCTCGGGCAGCCGACGCGGCTCGTCTCCGTCACCGGCTACAACCTGCGCGGCGGCCTCAACACCGTGGTCACCAGGCCCGGTTCCGCGCTGCGCTCGCTGTCGGACCTGCGCGGCAAGAAGGTGTCCACCAGCGTCGGACCGGCCGCCGACGGCACCCTGATCCGGGCCCTGGAGCGGGCCGGGCTCGACCCGGACAAGGACACGTGCGGCACTCCGGCGCCCTCGCCATGGGCATGGACGGCGTCAACAACGCGGTCATCCCGGGCCGCGCCGAACCGGACGACTACGTCGCGGAGATCACCCGTGCCAACGACGGCGTCGACCAGTCCACGGTCCGGCAGACCGCCACCCGCGGCTTCGCGATGGTCAAGCGCCTGGAGTCCTACGGCGTGAAGTTCGAGAAGGACGAGCACGGCGCGTACGCGGTCCGCCAGGTGCACCGCTCCGGCTCGTACGTGCTGCCGATGCCCGAGGGCAAGGACATCAAGAAGGTCCTCTACCGGCAGCTCAGACGCCGCGAGATGCGCGAGCGCATCCGCATCGAGAACCGGGTGATGCCGGTACGGGTGCTCACGGTGGCGGGGCGTGCCGTCGGCGCGGCGGGATTCCACACCCGCACCGGCGAGTTCGTCACCGTCAGGGCGGGCGCGGTGATCCTCGCGACCGGCGCCTGCGGGCGCCTCGGCCTGCCCGCGTCCGGCTACCTCTACGGGACGTACGAGAACCCGACGAACGCGGGCGACGGCTACGCGATGGCCTACCACGCGGGGGCCGCGCTCACCGGGATCGAGTGCTTCCAGATCAACCCGCTGATCAAGGACTACAACGGTCCCGCGTGCGCGTACGTCGCCAACCCCTTCGGCGGCTACCAGGTGAACCGGCACGGCGAGCGGTTCGTGGAGTCGGACTACTGGTCGGGGCAGATGATGGCGGAGTTCGCGGCGGAACTCGCCTCCGACCGGGCCCCGGTGTACCTGAAGCTCAGCCACCTCCCCGAGGAGACCATCGGCGCCGTCGAGTCGATCCTGCACACCACGGAGCGGCCCACGCGGGCCGCCTTCCACGAGGGGCGCGGCCATGACTACCGCACGCACGACATCGAGATGCACATCTCCGAGATCGGCCTGTGCGGCGGGCACTCGGCGTCCGGGGTCCGGGTCGACGCGCACGCCCGCACCACCGTGCCCCGCCTGTACGCGGCCGGTGACCTGGCCTGCGTACCGCACAACTACATGATCGGCGCGTTCGTCTTCGGCGATCTGGCGGGGGCGGACGCGGCGCGGTACCGCGCCTACGGGGGCGAGCTGCCCGGCGATCAGCTCGCCGCCGCGCACGAGCTGGTCTACCGGCCGCTGCGCAACCCCGACGGGCCGCCGCAGCCGCAGGTGGAGTACAAGCTGCGGCGGTTCGTGAACGACTACGTGGCGCCCCCGAAGGCCGGGGCGAAGCTGTCGCTGGCCGTCGAGGCGTTCGAGCGGATGCGGGGCGAGATCGCCGGGATGGGGGCCCGGACCGCCCATGAGCTGATGCGGTGCGCGGAGGTGACCTTCATCAGGGACTGCGCGGAGATGGCCGCCCGTGCCTCGCTGGCCAGGACGGAGTCGCGCTGGGGCCTGTACCACGAGCGCCTCGACCATCCCGAGCGCGCCGACACGGACTGGCTGCACCACCTGGACCTGCGCAAAGCGCCGTCCGGGGCGATGGAGTTCACGGCCCGCGCGATCGAGCCGTACGTGGTGCCTGTGCCGGAGTTCGCCCCACGGCCCGGCGCGGACCGGCCGCTCGGCGAGGTCGCCCTGGTGCCGGTGGCGACGGCGGGCCCGAGGAACACGGCACCGGCACCAGGG
>NZ_JASKYR010000327.1:0-9095 GCF_041028215.1 Streptomyces flavofungini | reverse complement strand
AAATCCCCCGGAGCCCGCCAGGGTCCCCCCTGCGCACCTGCGGAAAATCGCCGTCGGACATCCCATGAGAATGGATGTTCGATTTTGGTGTCAAGCGTGCCACGCCGCCCCTCACGCGAGGGGCGGCGTCCCCGCACAGCGGGTGCTAGCGGCGCTCGTCCGGCTCCGGCCGCGTCTCGGACTCCGCCGCCGCACCGGGATGGTTCGGCCCCCGCAGCGCGCGCCGCACGCGCGCGAGGAGGGGCGGCCCGACGCGGCGCCGGTGCCCGTGGACCCGGGGGTCGTCGGTGACGTCGTACCTCTTCACGTACGCCCCGAGGAAGGCCTGGAGGGTCGCGACCGCCGGGATGGCGACGAGCGCTCCCACCGCTCCGAGCAGCGCGGTCCCCGCGATGACCGAGCCGAAGGCGACCGCCGGGTGGATGTCCACGCTCTTGGCGGTGAGCTTGGGCTGGAGCAGGTAGTTCTCGAACTGCTGGTAGACCACGACGAAGATCAGCACCCAGAGCGAGTACCAGGGGTTCACCGTGAAGGCGATCAGCATCGGCAGGGCGCCCGCCAGATACGTGCCGATCGTGGGGATGAACTGGGAGACGAGGCCGACCCAGACCGCGAGCACGGGCGCGTAGGGGACGTCCAGCGCCTGGAGCAGGATGTAGTGCGCGATCCCGGAGATCAGCGCCATCAGACCGCGGGAGTAGAGGTAGCCGCCGGTCTTGTCGACCGCGATCTCCCAGGCGCGCAGCACCTCGGCCTGCTTGGCCGGCGGCAGCACCGAGCACAGGGCGCGCCGCAGCCGCGGTCCGTCGGCCGCGAAGTAGAACGAGAACAGCAGGATCGTCAGGAGCTGGAAGAGGCCGCCGAGGACCTGCGCGGAGACGTCGAGGACACCGCTGGCGCTGTTCTGCACGTACTTACGCAGCCAGTCGGAGTGGACGAGGCTGTCCTGCACCTCGACGCGGGAGAGGTCCGTGTGGAACGTCTGGTTGATCCAGCTGATGACCTTGTCGAGATAGTCGGGGAAGTCCTCGACCATGTCGACGATCTGGCTGGCGAGCATCGACCCCATCAAGGTGATGAACCCCGCGCCCGCGATCACGACGCCCAGGAAGACCAGGAAGGTCGCGAAGCCCCTGCGCAGCCCGCGGGCCGCCATCCAGCTCACCGCGGGCTCGACGGCGAGCGCCAGGAAGAACGCGATCAATACGTTGATCAATAGCCCGGTCAGCTGATGGAAGGCCCAGCTGCCCAGCTGGAAGCAGGCGACGAGCGCGAGGGCGAGCACCATGGCACGCGGCAGCCAGCGCGGCATGCGGGCGCCGCGCCCTGCCTCGGCCCCCGCGGGGGGCTGCGCGGGCGGCGTCGTGCCGGGGGAAGCGGTGTCCTTGGTGACCTGCGCGGTCTCATCTGTGGGTGCCACGGAGCAAGTCTCACCCACGCCACGGGCTGTCGGACGCCACCCCCGCATCTTGCCCCCGCGTCTTGGTGCCGGTGCACGCGCGCGTGCGCCCCTCTGCGGTGCGGAGCCGTCCGTACTCAGCGCTTTTCGGGCGGTACGTCCATCGCCGTGCAGACCGCGCGCCAGACGTCCTTCGCGTCCCACCCCGCGTCCAGCGCCTCGTGGACCGTACGGCCGCCCAGTTCCGTCATCACGTGATCGCGTGCGAAGGAATCGGCGTACCCCGCTCCGAAGTGCTCCGCCATCCGCTGCCAGAAGACCGTCAACCGCATGCATCCAGTATCCCGCTCTGGGAGTGCAGCCCGGCACTGGGGGCTCACCGAGAACGCTTTCCGCCCTACGGTCGGTCCATGGCTGAAACCGGAGCATCTCCCGACTCAGTGCCACTGCCCGACACGGCGCTCCCCCCGGTCGCCCGGGCCGAGCATTTCGTCTGGCTCACCGCGCGCGTCCTCGAGCAGCGACGTTTCGCGCACCACTTCGCCGCGGGGGCGGCCGGCGGGGACGGCGAGCGGACCGCGGACGCCGTCGAAGCGGCTCTGACCGCGTACAGCACCGCGGACGGGGGCTACGGCCACGGCCTCGAACCCGATCTGCGCGGCCCCGTGAGCCAGCCGCTGCACGCCGGACACGCGCTGCGCGTCCTTGACTCCATCCGGCGTTGCGGCGGGCAGCGGGCGGAGCGCGTGTGCCGCTACCTCACCTCGGCGTCGACGTCCGAGGGCGCGCTCCCGGCGATCCATCCCAGCCAGCGCGGCTACCCCTCGGCACCGTTCATGCCCATCGTCGACGACCCGCCGGGCGAGCTGCTCGCCACCGGGCCCGTGGTGGGTCTCCTGCACCGCAACGACGTGTGGCACGCCTGGCTCTTCCGGGCCACCGACTTCTGCTGGGCGGCCGTCGAGTCACTGGAGAAGACCCATCCCTACGAGGTCGAGGCCGCCGTGGCCTTCCTCGACGGCGCACCCGACCGCTCGCGCGCGCGGGCGGCGGCCAACCGTCTCGGCCGTCTCGTACGGGAGCAGCGCCTCGCCGCGCTCGACCCCGCGGACCTCGACGCGTACCCGGTGTCGCCGGGGTACGCGCCGGGCGAGCACCACTTCGCGCACGACTTCGCGAGGACTCCCGAATCGCTGGCACGGTCGTGGTTCACGGACGCCGAGATGCGGCGCTCGCTGGACTTCCTGGAGCGGGAGCAGCGGGCGGACGGCGGCTGGCCCGTCCGGTGGCGCCAGTGGGCGCCGGGCACCACGCTGGAGTCCCGCCCGATCGTCACCATCGAGGCCCTGCTCACGCTACGGGCGTACGGGCGGGCCATCGGCTGACGGGGCGCGCCCGGCGTCCACCCGACGGCCCGGAACGTCGGCGGCTCCGGCGGCYTCGGCGGCTCCGGCGGCTTCGGCAGCTCCGGCGGCCTCGGCGGCAGGTGCCGCTCATGCACCGGCCCCGACGCGAAACCCCGATCGCGCAGGTCAGCGCCGTTGTCAGTGGCGGGGTGCACGATGGGGGCATGGTCAGCTCTGCGTCCGGTGCCGACGGCGCCCTCGGCGGTTTCTCCCCCGCGACCCGCGGATGGTTCACGGGGGCCTTCTCCGCGCCCACCTCCGCCCAGGCCGGTGCGTGGCAGGCCATCGCCGAGGGCTCGGACGTGCTGGTCGTAGCGCCCACGGGCTCCGGAAAGACGCTGGCCGCGTTCCTCGCCGCACTCGACCAGCTCGCCTCGGCCCCGCCGCCCGCGGACCCGAAGAAGCGCTGCCGCGTGCTGTACGTATCTCCCCTGAAGGCGCTCGCGGTCGACGTGGAGCGCAATCTGCGCAGCCCGCTGACCGGCATCCGCCAGGAGTCCGTGCGCCTCGGCCTGCCCGAGCCCGAGGTGCGGGTGGGCATCCGGTCCGGCGACACCCCGGCCGCCGAGCGCAGGGCCCTGTCGACCCGCCCGCCGGACATCCTGATCACGACGCCCGAATCGCTCTTCCTGATGCTCACCTCGGCCACGCGCGACGCGCTCACCGGCATCGAGACGATCATCCTCGACGAGGTGCACGCGGTCGCGGGCACCAAGCGCGGCGCCCATCTGGCCCTGTCCCTGGAGCGGCTCGACGAGCTGCTGCCGAAGCCCGCCCGGCGCATCGGCCTGTCCGCCACGGTGCGGCCGGTGGACGAGGTGGCCCGCTATCTCTCGCCCAAGCGCAAGGTGGAGATCGTCCAGCCGCCCTCGGGCAAGGAGTTCGACCTCTCCGTGGTCGTCCCGGTCGAGGACCTCGGGGAGCTGGGCGGCTCCCCCGCCACCGACGCGGCCGACGGCCCGGGCGGCAGCGGTCAGGCGGAGCGCCCCTCGATCTGGCCGCATGTCGAGGAGCGCATCACCGACCTCGTCCAGGCCCACCGCTCGACCATCGTGTTCGCCAACTCCCGCCGCCTGGCCGAGCGTCTGTGCAACCGCCTGAACGAGATCGCGTACGAGAGAGCGACCGGCGAGGCCCTCCCCGAGGACCACTCCCCGGCCGAGCTGATGGCCGAGTCCGGCGCGGCCAAGGGCGCCCCGCCCGTCCTCGCCCGCGCCCACCACGGGTCGGTCTCCAAGGAGCAGCGCTCACAGGTCGAGGAGGACCTGAAGGCGGGCAGGCTGCCCGCCGTGGTCGCCACCTCCAGCCTGGAGCTCGGCATCGACATGGGCGCCGTCGACCTCGTCGTCCAGGTGGAGTCACCGCCCTCCGTCGCCTCCGGGCTCCAGCGTGTCGGCCGCGCTGGGCACCAGGTGGGCGCGGTCTCCACCGGCGTCGTCTTCCCCAAGTACCGGGGCGACCTGGTGCAGGCGGCCGTCGTCACGGAGCGGATGCGGACCGGCGCCATCGAGTCGCTGCGCATCCCGGCCAACCCCCTCGACGTGCTCGCGCAGCAGTTGGTGGCGATGGTCGCGCTCGACACCTGGCAGGTCGACGACCTGCTCGCCGTGGTGCGCAGGTCCGCGTCGTTCGCCTCGCTGCCGGAGTCCGCGTTCACGGCCGTCCTCGACATGCTCGCGGGCCGCTATCCCTCCGACGCCTTCGCGGAGCTGCGCCCGCGCGTGGTGTGGGACCGCGTCGCGGGCACCGTCACCGGCCGGCCCGGTGCGCAGCGTCTCGCGGTCACCTCCGGGGGCACGATCCCCGACCGGGGCCTCTTCGGCGTCTTCCTCGCCGGTGCCGACCCGAAGAAGGGCGGCGGCCGCGTCGGGGAGCTCGACGAGGAGATGGTGTACGAGTCCCGGGTGGGGGACGTCTTCACGCTCGGCACCAGCTCCTGGCGCATCGAGGACATCACCCGGGACCGCGTCCTCGTCTCGCCCGCCCCCGGTGTCCCCGGCAGGCTGCCCTTCTGGAAGGGCGACCAGCTCGGCCGCCCGCTGGAGCTGGGGCGCGCGCTCGGCGCCTTCCTCAGGGAGGTGGGCGCCCTCTCCCAGGAGGACGCGCGCGTGCGGCTGCTGGCCGCGGGGCTGGACGCGTGGGCCGCCGACAATGTCCTGACGTACCTCGCCGAGCAGCGCGAGGCCTGCGGGCACATCCCGGACGACCGCACGATCGTCGTCGAGCGGTTCCGCGACGAGCTGGGCGACTGGCGGGTCGTCGTGCACTCCCCCTTCGGCGCCCAGGTGCACGCCCCGTGGGCGCTGGCCCTCGCCGCCCGCCTCACCGAGCGGTACGGCATGGACGCGCAGGTCATGCACGCCGACGACGGCATCGTGCTGCGGCTGCCGGACGCCGACCTGATGAGCCTTGACCTGCTCGACCAGGACCCCGCCACGCCCCTCGTGGAGTACGACGCGGAGAAGGCCCCGGTCGGCGCGGCCGATGTCGCCTTCGACAAGGGCGAGGTCAATCAGATCGTCACCGACCAGGTCGGCGGGTCCGCGCTGTTCGCCTCGCGCTTCCGTGAGTGCGCCGCCCGCGCGCTGCTGCTGCCGCGCCGCAGCCCCGGCAAGCGCACACCCCTGTGGCAGCAGCGGCAGCGCGCCGCGCAGCTCCTGGAAGTGGCGAGCGAGTTCGGCTCCTTCCCCATCGTCCTGGAGGCGGTCAGGGAGTGCCTCCAGGACGTCTTCGACGTACCCGGCCTGACCGAGCTGATGGGCGACATCGAGTCCCGCAGTGTCCGCCTCGTCGAGGTCACGACCCCCGAGCCGTCCCCCTTCGCCCGCTCACTCCTCTTCGGGTACGTGGCGCAGTTCCTCTACGAGGGCGACTCCCCCCTCGCCGAGCGGCGCGCGGCCGCCCTCTCCCTCGACTCCCATCTCCTCGCGGAGCTCCTCGGCCAGGCGGAGCTGCGCGAGCTCCTCGACGCGGACGTCCTCACGGATCTTGAGCAGGAGCTCCAGTGGCGCACGGAGGATCGCCGGATCAAGGACCCCGAGGGCGTGGCCGATCTGCTGCGCCTCCTCGGGCCCCTCACCGCGGCCGAGCTGGCCGAGCGCGGCGCAGAGCCGGAGTGGGCCGAGGAGCTGGCCGCCGCCCGCCGCGCCATCAAGGTCCGTATCGCCGGGGCCGACCACTGGGCGGCGATCGAGGACGCGGGCCGGCTGCGCGACGCGCTCGGCACGGCCCTGCCCGTGGGCGTCCCCGAGGCGTTCACCGAGCCGGTCAAGGATCCGCTCGGCGACCTCCTCGCCCGCTTCGCGCGCACGCACGGCCCGTTCACGACCGCGACCGCCGCCGCCCGCTTCGGCCTCGGGGCCGCGGTCACCGAGGGCGCGCTGCAACGCCTCGCGGCGAGCGGCCGGGTCGTACAGGGAGAGTTCCATCCGGCGGGCATCGGCCAGGAGTGGTGTGACGCGGCGGTGCTGCGCAGGCTGCGCCGCCGCTCCCTGGCGGCCCTGCGGCACGAGCTCGAGCCGGTGCCGCCGTCCGCGCTTGCCCAGTTCCTGCCGCAGTGGCAGCACCTGAGCGGGCACGGCCTGCGGGGCATCGACGGCCTGGTCCGCGCCATCGAGCAGCTTCAGGGCGCGACCGTGCCCGCGTCCGCGCTGGAGAAGCTGGTGCTGCCCTCCCGCGTCTCGGGGTACACCGGAGCGATGCTCGACGAGCTGACCACGGCGGGCGAGGTGATCTGGGCCGGTGCCGGGTCCCTGCCCGGCAAGGACGGGTGGGTCTCCCTCTACCTGGCGGACGCGGCGCCGCTGCTCCTGCCGCCACCGCATCCGCTGGAACTCACCGCGCTGCATCAGTCGGTCCTCGACACCCTCTCCGGGGGGTACGGCCTGTTCTTCCGCCAGATCGCCGACCAGATCCGCGCCGCCACACACCCGGAGGCCTCGGACCCGCAGCTCGCCGACGCGATCTGGGAGCTCGCCTGGTCGGGGCAGCTCACGAACGACACCCTGACACCGATGCGCTCCCTGCTCGGTTCGGGCCGCACGGCGGGCGCCACCGCCCACCGCGCCAAGCGCAACGTCCCGCGCGGACGGTACGGCAGCCTCACCGCCGCCGCCCGCACCGGCGGCTATGGCATGACACGCGCCGTCTCCCGCTCCGGGCCCCCGACGGTCGCGGGCCGGTGGTCGCTGCTGCCCCCGCGCGAGCCCGACCCGACGCTGCGCGCGCACGCCCTGGCCCGCACCCTCCTCGACCGGCACGGCGTGGTCACGCGGGGCGCGGTGGCGGCCGAGGGGGTCGAGGGCGGCTTCTCGGCGTCGTACCGCGTCCTGTCCGCCTTCGAGGACAGCGGTCAGGCCAGGCGGGGCTATGTGGTGGAGGGGCTCGGCGCCGCGCAGTTCGCGATGGACGGCGCGGTGGACCGCCTGCGCGCCACGGCGAACTCCCGGGAGAGCGCCGACGGCACCCGCCCCGCCGACGCCAGGGCGGCCGTAGTCCTCGCCGCGGCGGACCCCGCCAACGCGTTCGGAGCGGCCCTTCCCTGGCCCGAGCCGCCGTCCGGTTCGAGTCACAAGCCGGGCCGCAAGGCGGGTTCCCTGGTCGTCCTGGTCGACGGCGACCTGACGCTGTACATGGAGCGCGGCGGCAAGACCCTCCTGGCCTGGCCCGCCTCGCCCGAGGACCCCGTCGCCCAGGACCCGCGTCTCCAGGCCGCCGCCGAGGCCCTGGCGTCGGCGGCCCGAGCGGGCGCGCTGGGCACGGTGACGGTGGAGCGGATCAATGCCGAGGCCGCCCTTACCTCCCCCTTCGCCCCTCTTCTGGAAGGAGCGGGTTTCCACGCCACACCACGGGGGCTGCGCCTTCGGGCGTAGGAGCGGCGGCCCCCGCACCCAGCTCGTGCCACTCTGGACCCATGCCCGAAGGAGATACGGTCTACATGGCGGCCCAGCGGCTGCACGCCGCCCTCGCCGGGCAGGTCATCACCCGCTCCGACCTGCGCGTGCCCAAGCTCGCGACGGTCGACCTCACCGGCCGCGCCGTCCTGGACGTGACCCCGCGCGGCAAGCACCTCCTGACCCGGATCGAGGGCGGGCTCACCCTGCACTCGCACCTCCGTATGGACGGCTCGTGGCGGATCTTCGCCCCGGGCGAGCGCTGGAACGGCGGCCCGGCATATCAGATCCGGGCGATCGTCGGTAACGCCGAGCACACCGCTGTGGGATATCGCCTGCCCGTACTCGAACTGCTGCGCACCGCCGACGAGGAGAAGGCCGTGGGCCACTTGGGCCCCGACCTCCTGGGCCCGGACTGGGACCCCGAACTAGCGCTGGCCAACCTCATGGCGGAACCGGACCGTGCCCTCGGCGAAGCGGTCCTTGACCAGCGGATTCTTGCGGGCGTGGGCAACGTGTTCAAGAGCGAGCTCTGCTTCCTGCTCGGTGTCACCCCGTGGACCACCGTGGGCGACCTGACCGAGGAGGTCGCCCAGCGCGTCCCCCTCCTCTCGAAGAAGCTCCTTGAGGTCAACCGCAACCAGCCCAACCGCACCACCACCGGCCGCGCGCGCCCCGGCCACCGCCTCTACGTGTACGGGCGCGCGCGCCGACCCTGCCTGCGCTGCGGCACGCCCATCCGCCTGGCCGAACAGGGCGACGGTTCCCGCAGCCGCCCCACGTACTGGTGCCCCGCCTGCCAGCAGGGGCCGACCCCCTGAGGCATCGAGCCTCGCCCTTGACACGGACACACCAGTTGACGCCCCGTCAGATACGGCCGTACGGTCCCGTCATGCCCGTCAATGCGTACGACCTCACCGGACGCACCGCATTCGTCACCGGCGCCGCCAGCGGCATCGGCCGCGCCTCGGCCCTGCTCCTCGCGGAGGCGGGCGCGACCGTCCACTGCGCCGACCTCGACCCGCGGGGGCTCCACGAGACCGCCACGCTCATCAAGGCCGCGGGCGGCTCCGCGCACACCCACCGGCTCGACGTCTCCGACAAGGCGCAGGTCGATCAGGCGGTCGCGAGTGCCGCGGCCACCGGGCCCCGGCGCGGGCTCGACATCATGGCGGCCATCGCCGGTGTCATGCACAGCAGCCCGGTCCTGGAGACTCGCGACGAGGACCTCGACCGCGTCCTGGGCATCAACTTCAAGGGCGTTCTGTACGCCTGCCAGGCGGCGGCCCGCACCATGATCGAGGCACTTACCCGCCCCACCACCGAAGCCGGTGCCCCGTCCGGCGTCACCACCCAAGACGCCCCCACCGCCCAAGGCACCCCCGCCGACCAGAACAC
>NZ_JASKYR010000326.1:0-8093 GCF_041028215.1 Streptomyces flavofungini | reverse complement strand
GTCCTGCGACGCCTCCTGACCCCCGCCCCCCCCCCCCCCCCCCCCCCCCCCCCCCCCCCCCCCCCCCCCCCCCCCCCCCCCCCCCCCCCCCCCCCCCCCCCCCCCCCCCCCCCCCCCCCCCCCCCCCCCCCCCCCCCCCCCCCCCCACCGGGCACCCCGTGGAGAGAAGGTGGGGTGCCCGGGGTCAGTCGGGGGTCAGGAGGCGTCGCAGGACTGGGCGTGGAGGGCTCGGGAGAGGTCGTCGCGGGCCTCGAGGACCAGACGCCGAAGAGCCGGCGCCGCCGCCGCGTGCGCGGAGAGCCAGGCGTCGGCCGCCGCCAGCGTCTCCTCGGTGGACTGGAGGTGCGGGAACAGCCCCCGCACCACGTCCATGCCGATCTGGATGGACCGCTCGGCCCACACCCGCTCGATCGCGTCGAAGTACTTCGCCGCGTACGGCGCGACAAGCTCCCGCTGCGACGCCTGCGAGAACCCGGAGATCGTCGCCTCGACCAGCGCGTTGGACAGGGCGTTGGACTCCACCACCGAGGCCCACGCCTGCGCCTTGACCGCCGCGGAGGGCCGAGCGGCCAGACACCGCACCTGGTGCCGCTTGCCGGAAGCCGTGTCGTCGCGGGCCAGCTCCGCCGCGAGGACCTCCTCGTCGGCGGCGCCGTGCGCGGCCAGCGGACCGAGCAGCGCCCAGCGCAGCTCCTGGTCGACGTCGAGGCCGTCGATCTTGGCCGTGCCGTCCAGCAGCCCCTGAAGAAGCTGGAGGTCGGCCGGGGAGGACGCCACCGCGGCGAAGAAGCGGGCCCAGGTGAGCTGGTGCTGGCTGCCCGGCTCGGCGATCCGCAGCTCCCGCAGCGCCCCTTCGGCGAGCACCCGGGCGCCCTCCCCGCGCCACTCGGGCGCGGCGTAGTGCGTGAGGGCGGTGTTGGTCCACGCGTGCAGCATCTGGAGGACGCCGATGTCGCTCTCGCGCCCGGCGAAGCGCAGCACGAGCCCGACGAAGTCCCGGGCGGGCATCAGCGCGTCCCGGGTGAGGCTCCACAGGGCGGACCAGCACAGGGCGCGGGCCAGCGGGTCGGTGATGTCGCCGAGGTGCTCCCGCAGCGTGGCGAGGGAGTTCTCGTCGAAGCGGATCTTGCAGTAGGTGAGGTCGTCGTCGTTGACCAGGACCAGCTCGGGAGCCTGCTCACCGGCCAGCTCGGCCACGACCGTGCGCGGGCCGTCGACGTCGACCTCCGCGCGGGCGTACCGCTCAAGGGCGCCGGGGGACGTCCTGCGGTAGAGGCCCACCGCCACGCGGTGCGGACGCAGTTCGGGGTGGGACTCGGCCGCCTCCTGGAGCACGGAGAGCTCGGTGACGCGGCCCTCCGCGTTCAGGATGACCTGCGGGGTGAGGGAGTTGACGCCCGCCGTCTGGAGCCAGGCGCGCGACCAGGACGTCATGTCGCGGCCCGAGGTCTCCTCGAGGACCGAGAGCAGGTCGCCGAGGACGGTGTTGCCGTAGGCATGGCGCTTGAAGTACCGGCGGGCGCCTTCGAGGAACGCCTCCCGGCCGGCGTACGCCACGAGCTGCTTGAGCACCGAGGCGCCCTTGGCGTACGTGATCCCGTCGAAGTTGAGCTTGGCGTCCTCCAGGTTGCGGATGTCGGCCGTGACCGGGTGGGTGGAGGGGAGCTGGTCGGCGCGGTAGGCCCACGCCTTGCGGTTGTTGGCGAAGGTGATCCAGCCGTTGGTGAACCGCGTCGCCTCGACCATGGAGAAGGTGCCCATGAAGTCGGCGAAGGACTCCTTGAGCCACAGGTCGTCCCACCAGCGCATGGTGACCAGGTCGCCGAACCACATGTGCGCCATCTCGTGGAGGATGACGTTGGCCCGGCGTTCGTACGACGCCTGGGTCACCTTGCCGCGGAAGATGAACTCCTCGCGGAAGGTCACCAGGCCGGGGTTCTCCATCGCGCCCAGGTTGTACTCCGGCACGAAGGCCTGGTCGTACTTGCCGAAGGGGTAGGGGTAGTCGAAGTTGTCGTGGAAGAAGTCCAGGCCCTGCTTGGTCACCAGGAAGACGTCGTCGGCGTCGAAGTGCGGGGCGAGGCCCTTGCGGCACATCGCGCCGAGCGGGATCTCCAGGCGCGTACCGTCGTCGAGGACGCGCTCATAGCGGTCCTCCACATAGTGGTAGGGGCCCGCCACGATCGCCGTGATGTACGTCGAGATGGGCTTCGTCTCGGCGAACTTCCAGACGCCGTCGGCCAGTTCGCCCACGCCGTTCGACCAGGCCGTCCAGCCCTCGGGGACCCGCACCTCGAAGCGGTAGGGCGCCTTCAGGTCGGGCTGCTCGAAGTTGGCGTAGACACGGCGGGAGTCGGCCGGTTCGTACTGCGTGTAGAGGTAGACCTCGCCGTCCTCCGGGTCGACGAAGCGGTGCATGCCCTCGCCCGTGCGGCTGTACGCGCACTGGGCGTCCACCACCAGTTCGTTCTCCTCGGCCAGCTCCTCCAGCGCGATGCGGGTGCCGTCGAAGACCTCGGAGGGGTCGAGGTCCCTGCCGTTGAGGGAGAGGGCCGTGACGCTCGGGGCGACGAGGTCCGCGAAGCTCGTGGCCCCCGGCTCGGCGCGGAAGCGGATCGTGGTGACCGAACGGAACGTGCGCGGCTCCTGACCGCTCTCGCCGACCGCCGAACGCAGGTCGAGGAAGACCTCGTAACCGTCGACGGAGAGCAGCGCGGCCCTCTCATGGGCCTCGTCGCGGGACAGATTCTCACCGGGCACGGGCGGCACTCCTTTGTGACTCGCTGTCTGGGACTCGCAGGGTTCGTACGACTCGCACGCACGAATCGCAAGCGTGACCCGTACGAATGTCTACGATCCTCGCATGTGCCCTCGGCAGCCGACATCCGGGAATGCCCTGACGGACCCCCGGTGTTTGCCCTCCCAGGCGCCGAACACATTCCCTAGGGAGAGACATGTCCGAGAACAACGGCAAGACCCCCGTCGACTTCTGGTTCGACCCGCTCTGCCCCTGGGCGTGGATGACGTCCCGCTGGATGCTCGAGGTGGAGAAGGTCCGCGACGTACAGGTCCGCTGGCATGTGATGAGCCTCGCCGTCCTGAACGAGGACAAGATCGACGAGCTGCCCGAGGAGTACCGGGAGATGCTCGAGACCAAGGCCTGGGGCCCGGTCCGTGTCGTCATCGCCGCCCAGCAGAAGCACGGCGACGAGATCATCGGCAAGCTCTACACCGCGCTCGGCACCCGCTTCCACAACCGCGGCGAGGGCCCCACCCGTGAGGCGGTCGTCGGCGCTCTCGAGGACGTCGGTCTGCCCGCCGGCCTCGTCGACGCCATGGACTCCGACGCCTACGACACCGAGCTGCGCGCCTCCCACAAGGAGGGCATCGACAAGGTGGGCCAGGAGGTCGGCACGCCGGTCATCGCCGTCCCCGGCGCCGACGGCGAGCAGGTCGCCTTCTTCGGTCCCGTGGTCACCCCCGCCCCCAAGGGCGAGGCCGCCGCCAAGCTCTGGGACGGCACGCTGCTCGTCGCCTCGACGCCGGGCTTCTACGAGATCAAGCGCACCCGCACACAGGGCCCCATCTTCGACTGACGGCCGTCTCCGCAGGGGTGTCTCCGGACTAGCCGAAGGTCTCCTCCGGCAGCTCGAAGCCCTTCCTCTGGACGTGGTACGGCTGGACCCAGAGGCAGCCCGGGTTCGTGCAGCGCCAGAAGCCCCGCGCGTCCGCGACGCCGACGGTCCGCGCGATGTGCGCCTCCTCGGCCGGGGTGACTCTGCGGAAGAGGTGCAGCTGTCGGCATGTGGGGCAGTGCTTCTCGTCCACCATGCCGACACGTTCCCGCGGAACCCCGGCCACCGAAAGGCCCCCGTGAGTCACGTCCTCACGGGGGCCTTTCGTCTCTCCGCCCGCCCCGGCGAAAGTTGAGAAGACGATCACGAGGCGGGACGATCCGGTGCGGCGGGTGGTCTCAGGGGGCCAGCAGCAGGCTGTTGACGCGCTGCTTGGCGGCCTCGTAGCGCTTGGCGACGTCCTGCCAGTTGACGACCTGCCACATGGCCTCGATGAAGTCGACCTTCTGGTTCTTGTACTGGAGGTAGAAGGCGTGCTCCCAGGCGTCGAAGACCAGGATCGGCGTGGAGCCCTGGCCGACGTTGCCCTGGTGGTCGTAGACCTGCTCGACGATGAGGCGGTTGCTCAGCGGCTCGTAGGCGAGCACGCCCCAGCCGGAGCCCTGCGTGGTCGCCGAGGCCTTGGTGAGCTGCGCCTTGAACTTGGCGAAGGAGCCGAACGACTCGGCGATCGCGTCCGCCAGCTCGCCCACGCCGTCGGCGGCCAGCGGCTCGCCGCCGCCACCGTCCTTGGGGCTGTTCATGTTGTGCCAGTAGATGCTGTGCAGGATGTGGCCGGAGAGGTGGAAGGCCAGGTTCTTCTCCAGGCCGTTGATGGCGCCCCAGGTCTCCTTGTCACGCGCCTCCGCAAGCTGCTCAAGGGTGTCGTTCGCGCCCTTCACGTACGCCGCGTGGTGCTTGTCGTGGTGCAGCTCGATGATCTGCGGGTTGATCACAGGTTCAAGCGCCGCGTAGTCGTACGGAAGTTCAGGAAGCGTGTAAATGGCCATGATCCGAGCCCTCCGACTGCTGCTCTGCTTAGTGCATCCGCTTATTGCAACCTATATGCAAGTGCAGGCTAACAGCAGAAGTGCCGGGAAGTTGATCAGCCCTTCGTCCTAGGACCGGCCGGGGGCGCGCCGACGGCACCCGGGAACGCCAAAGGGGCCCGGGATCGCGATCGATCCCGGGCCCCTCGCGCACAGCGTGTACGGCGTGTACCGCGTGTTCGCCGTGCCTTTAGTGGGTGGTGTTGGCCGCCGCCGACCGTTCCGCCGCCTTCTGGCGCACGATGCCGATCACGGCGAGCACCAGCGTGAGCGAACCCGTCGCGATGAGCTGCTTGCGCGTGTCGGGCTGCTCGGTCATCAGATAGAAGATGTACGCCATCGCGGCCAGCGCCACCCAGGTCAGGAAGGGGTAGGCCCACATCCGCACGACGAGCTTCGCCGGTTCCTCGCGCTCGGTCCTGCGGCGCAGGATGAGCTGCGAGACGGCGATGAAGATCCACACCACCAGGATCATCGCGCCGATCATGTTGAGCAGCCAGGGGAAGACGTCGTCGGGGCGCCAGTAGCTGAGCAGCACGCAGACGAAGCCGAACACCGAGGAGGCGAGCACCGCGAGGCGGGGGACGCCGCTGTGGATCCGGCCGAGTGCCTTAGGGCCCTGGCCGCGCTCGATCAGGGAGTACGACATGCGCGAGGCGCCGTAGATGTTGGCGTTCATCGCGGAGAGCAGGGCGATGAGGATGACGACGTTCATGATCTGCCCGGCGCCGGGGATGCCCAGGTGGTCGAGCGTGGCGACGTAGGGGCCCTTCTCGGCGACCTCCTTGTCGTCCCACGGCAGCAGCGTGACGACGACCAGCATCGAGCCCACGTAGAAGAGGGCGATGCGCCACATGGCGGTGCGCACGGCCTTGGCGACGCTCTGGACCGGGTTCTTGGACTCCGCGGCGGCGATCGTCACGGTCTCCAGGCCGCCGTAGGCGAAGACGGAGGCGAGGAGGCCGATGATCAGGCCGTCCGTGCCCTTGGGCATGAAGCCGCCCTCGCCGGTGAGGTTCGCGGTGCCGGGCGCGGAGACGTCCGAACCGGGCAGGATGCCGAGGATCGCGAGGACGCCGATGCCGAGGAAGAGGGCGATGGCGCCGACCTTGAGGGCGGCGAACCAGAACTCGAACTCGCCGAAGTTCTTCACGGCCGTCAGGTTCGAGCCGCAGAAGACCAGCATGAACAGGGCGACCCAGGCCCACTGCGGGGTGCCGGGGAACCAGCCGACCATGATGTCGGCGGCGCCGATGCCCTCGATGCCGACGGCGACGCAGAGCAGGAACCAGAAGCCCCAGCCCGCCGTGAAGCCCGCCCAGGGCCCGATGGCCCGCTCGGCGTGGACGGAGAAGGAGCCCGAGGCCGGATTGGCGGCCGACATCTCGCCCAGCATGCGCATCACGAGCATGACCAGGGCGCCGGACACGGCGTAGGCGAGGACGATCGAGGGACCCGCGGCGGCGATGCCCGCCCCGGAGCCGACGAAGAGACCGGCACCGATCACACCGCCGAGGGCGATCATCGAGAGGTGCCGCTGCTTGAGGCCGTGGACGAGCGGGGAGTCGGCCGTGGGCGCCGAGCCGGGTGCTTCGTCGGGCGATGCGTCCTTGGAGGTGGACGTCCGAGACATGGGCGGGCCCTGTTCAGTAGCCGAGACGGGGGACGAGCGGGCCCACAGTCTGAGGTCCGGTACCGCTGACAGGGAACAGCGGACCGCTATACGGACACGACGCTCACACCTCGTGAAGACGCGCGCACATTTTGTTTACGTGGCGTTTACCTGGACTCCGCTGCCCGAGCTCCGCTACTCAGGGGTCCCCTCGCGCCGGTCGCGCCACTCCCGCAGCCCCGCGACCGCGAGGACGAGCGCCGTGGCGCCCGCCGACCACAGGAGCTGCGGCCGCGCCCCGTCGTCGTTCAGCATCAGACCGAGCACGACGGCCATCGCGACCAGCGCCGCCCAGGTCAGATACGGGAAGGCCCACATCCGCAGCACCAGCCGCTCGGGCGCCTCGCGCTCGATGCGCCGCCGCAGCCGCAGCTGGGAGACGGCGATGAGCGCCCAGACGAACAGCAGCACCGCCCCGACCGAGTTGAGCATGTAGAGGAAGACCGAGTCGGGCCACTCCAGATTGAGCAGCACCGAGACGAAGCCGAAGGCCACGGAGGCGAGGACCGCCCGGCGCGGCACCCCGCCCCCGGCGACCTTGAGCAGGGCCTTCGGGGCCTCGCCGCGCTCGGCGAGCGAGAAGACCATGCGGGAGGAGCCGTACAGATTGGCGTTGAGCGCCGAGAGCAGCGCCACGAAGACGACGATGTTCATGATCGTCCCGGCGGACGGCACGCCGATCGAGTCCAGGACCGTGACGTACGGACTGACGCCCGCCTGCTGCGCGGTCCAGGGCAGCACCGTCACGATGACCAGCATCGAGCCGACGTAGAAGAAGAGGATGCGGTAGACGGCGCTGCGCACGGCGCGGGCGACCGAGCGGACCGGGTCGTCGGACTCGGCGGCGGCGATCGTGACGACCTCCAGACCGCCGAAGGCGAAGACGACGGCGAGCACTCCGGAGACGACGCCCTCCCAGCCGTTGGGCAGGAATCCGCCGTCACCGCTGAGGTGGGTGAGGCCGACGGGGTCGGTGTCGGGCAGCACCCCGAAGACCGCGAGCAGGCCGAGGACGAGGAAGGCGACGATCGCGCAGACCTTCAGGGTGGCGAACCAGAACTCGAACTCGCCGAAGTTCTTCACCGCGGCGAGGTTGGCGCCCGTGAAGACCAGCATGAAGATCAGCACCCAGGCCCACTGCGGCACGGCGGGCGCCCAGCCGTTGGCGATCTGTGCGGCGCCGGTCGCCTCCACGGCGAGCACCACCACGAGCAGGAACCAGTAGAGCCAGCCGACGCTGAACCCGGCCCAGCGGCCGAGCGCGCGCTCGGCGTGCACCGAGAACGAGCCCGAGGCGGGCATGGCCGCCGACATCTCGCCGAGCATCCGCATCACACACATCGCGAGCGCGCCCGCGATCAGGTACGACACGACGATGCCGGGCCCGGCGACCGCGATCCCGGCCCCCGAACCGACGAAGAGCCCCGCCCCGATGACACCGCCGAGTCCGAGCATGGTGAGGTGCCGCTGCTTGAGACCGCCCGCGAGCGGTTCGTGGCCGTCCCCGAGGGGTCCGGCCGTGGCCTTCAGGTCGTGCATGGCGCTCAGCTTGCTCTCGGGTGCTCAGGACGGTTTGGCGGGACTCCACAGTCTCTCCGGGCGGTGGCCCCCCGCGCAAAACGAGGCACCCACCCGCCGACCTCAGTGACGAGCGTCACGCCGCTTGAGGTGTACAGGGAGTTCTTTGTACGTGTTCCACCAAGGCCCCGCCCCCGGGTTGTCGCCCGGAGCCGGTGTTCCCGCGCCCCCGCCTGGGAT
>NZ_JASKYR010000325.1:0-9375 GCF_041028215.1 Streptomyces flavofungini | reverse complement strand
CCTCGGCACCGTGCCCCCGATCCCCGTGCCCGAGCACGCCCCCGCGTACGTCGTGCACACCTCGGGCACCACCGGACGGCCCAAGGCCACCGTCGTCACCACCGGCAATGTCCGGCATCTGATGCGGGCGCTGGAGGAGTCGGGCGTCTACCCTCCGGCACCCGCCCGCGTGGCCTGGAACGCGGGCCTCGGCTTCGACGCCTCCGTCCAGCAGTGGATCAGGATCTGCCGGGGCGACACCCTGGTCCTGCCCACCGACGAACTGCGGCATGATCCTGCGCTGTTCGCCGACTTCCTCCGAGCCGAGCGGGTCACCGACCTCGACGCGACACCCTCGTACTGGGAAGTCCTGCGCCCCTGCGTGAACGGGCCCCGAGGCGACGGCGGCCCGCTGCGTCTCTTCCTCGGCGGTGAGCCCGTGCCCGCCGCGATGTGGACGGACTTGGTGGACCTCGCCGACCGGGACCTGGTGCACGCCGTCAACCTGTACGGACCGACCGAGTGCACCGTCGACTCGACCGCGGCCCGCGTCGCGGGACCGGGCCCCCGCCTCGGCAGGGCGCTCCCGGGCGTCAGGGCGTACGTACTCGACACCGCTCTGCGGCCCGTGGCGCGGGGCGGCACGGGCGAGCTGCACCTCGCGGGGGCGGGGGTCGCGCAAGGGTACGCGGGGCGTCCGCGACCGACCGCGGAACGCTTCGTGGCCGACCCCTTCGGCCCGCCGGGCACACGGATGTACCGCACCGGTGACCTGGTGCGGCTGCTGCCCGACGGCGACCTGGAGTACCTCGGCAGGTCGGACGGCCAGCTCAAGCTGCGCGGCCACCGCATCGAACCCGGGGAGGTCGAAGGGGTGCTGGCCCGGCATCCCGCCGTCGCCCGTGCCGTCGTCCTCGCGCGCGAGGACCGACCCGGCGACCCGCGGCTCGTCGCCTATGTCACCACCGCCCCCGGCCACCCGGGCGCCGACGCGGCGGCCCTGCTGACACACTGCGCGGCCCATCTGCCCGCCCCGATGGTGCCCTCCGCCGTCGTGTTCCTCGACGCCTTCCCGATGACGGCGCACGGCAAGACGGACCGGCGGGCGCTGCCCGCACCGGCCCCGACCGGCGCGGAGCGGGGGCTCGCGCCGTGCTCGACGGCCGAGGAGATCCTGTGCGGACTGTTCGCCGAGGTGCTCGGCGTCGAGCGGGTCCACGCCGACAGCGACTTCTTCGCCCTGGGCGGCCACTCACTGCTCGCCATGCGGCTGGTGGGCCGCGTCCGCGCGAGCCTCGGCTCCGAGCTGACCGTACGCGAGGTGTTCGCCTCGCCGACCCCCATGGGCCTCGCGCGCCGGATCGGGGCGCGGGCGCCGGCCCGGCCCGCGCTGCGCCGCCGCCCGCGCTCGGAGCGGCTGCCGCTCTCCGCGGCCCAGCGGCGCCTGTGGTTCCTCGACCAGCTGGAGGGCCCGAACCCCACCTACAACGAGCACGTGGCGTTCCGCTTCACCGGCTCCCTGGACCTCCGGGCGCTGCGGTCCGCCGTGCGTGACGTCGTCACCCGGCACGAGGCGCTGCGCACGGTCTTCCCCGACCACGACGGCGAACCACGTCAGCGCGTCCTCGGCCCCGACGAGGCCCACCCCGACGTCCCCCGGCGGCCGGTGACGGAGCAGGAACTCCCGGGCGCGCTGCGCGAGGCCGTCCGCGCCCCCTTCGACCTGGCCGCCCAACCACCCTTCCGCGCCCACCTCTTCGCGCTCGCCCCCGACACCCATGTGCTGCTCCTGGTGATGCACCACATCACCAGCGACGGGTGGTCCCTGCGCCCGCTCGCACGCGATCTCGCCGAGGCCTACCGGTCCCGCCGGACCGGCGACCGTCCCGGCCTGCCCGAGCTGCCCGTCCAGTACGCCGACTACACACGGTGGCAGGAGGAGATCCTGGGGCGTGCGGACGACCCGGAGGGCCTGCTCGACCGGCAGCTCGCCCACTGGACCAAGACCCTCGACGGAATGCCCGGCACGCTGCGCCTCCCGGCCGACGGACCCCGCACGGCCTCGGCCACCCGGCCGGGCGGAACCGCCCCCTTCACGTGCGACGCGGACCTCCACAGGGCCCTGCTGGGCCTTGCCCACGCACACGGGTGCACGCTGTTCATGGTGGTCCACGCGGCACTCGCCGTCCTGCTGACGCGCCTGGGAGCCGGTGAGGACCTGCCGATCGGCACGGTGACGGCGGGACGCGGCGACCCCGCCCTCGACGATCTGGTGGGCTTCTTCGCCAACACCCTGGTCCTGCGGACCGACACCTCCGGGGACCCCGCGTTCCGCGAACTGCTCGCCCGGGTACGGGAGACCGACCTCGTGGCGTCCGAACACGCGGACCTGCCCTTCGACCGCCTCGTCGAGGCGCTCAACCCCGCCCGGGTCACCGGACGGCAGCCCCTCTTCCAGGTGCTGCTGGCCTTCCAGAACGCCGCCGAGGCCCCATGGGACTTCGGCGATGTGGAGATGCGGGCCGAGCCCGTCGCCGTGGGCACCGCCAAATTCGACCTCGCCCTCTCGGTCAGCGAACTGCGGAACGGGGACGGCGGGCCCGGGGGACTGGGCGGAAGACTGGAGTTCGCCACCGATCTGTTCACCGAAGGGAGCGCGCGAGCCCTTCTCACACGGCTGCGCCGCGTCCTGCGGACCGCCGTCGAGGACCCGGATCTGCCGCTCACCGCATTCGACGTGTCGACCGAGGAGGAGGAGCGACTCCTGGCCCGGCGCGACGACACCCGGAGCACCGCACCCGCCCCCACCCTGCTCGAACGGTTCGAGGAGTGGGCCGGGCGGAGCCCGGACACACCGGCGGTGCTCTTCGAGGGCGAGCGGGTCACCTACCGGGAACTCGACGCCCGCGCCGACCGGTTGGCCGGGCTCCTCGACCACCGGGGGATCGGCCCCGGCGCGGTGGTGGCGGCGGCCCTCACCAGATCGGTGGAGCTCGTGGTGGCCGTCCTCGCGGTGATGAAGACGGGGGCCGCCTACCTGCCGGTGGACCCGGAGTACCCGGTGGAACGCATCACCCACGTACTGGGCGACGCGGCCCCCGCACTCCTGCTGACGTCACGGTCGGCCGCCCTCCCGGCAGAGGCCACCCATGGACTTCCGTCGCTGGTCCTCGACGACCCGATGACCGTCGCGACGCTCCGCGACCTCCCTCCGCACGACCACCGGGCGGGGAGACGGCACGGCGGACTCCCCGTCGGCCGACCCGCCTACGTGATCTACACATCCGGGTCCACCGGCCGCCCCAAGGGGGTCGTCGTGGCCCACTCCGGCCTCGCCAATCTGGCCGCGCACCAGGTGACGGCCCTGGGCCTGCGGCCGTCCGACCGGGTGCTCCAGTTCGCGTCCCCCAGCTTCGACGCCTTCTTCTGGGAGGTGTCCATGGCGTTCTCCGCCGGAGCCGCCCTCGTCCTGGCACGGCCCGCCAGACTGCTGCCCGGCCCCGGGCTGAGCAGGCTCGCCGAGGAGCACGGCGTCACCCACCTCACCCTGCCTCCGGCCGTACTCGGCGTCCTGGCCCCCGACGCGCTGCCCGGCGTCACCACCCTCATCGCGGCGGGCGAGGCGCTCGGGGCTGCACAGGTCCAACGCTGGGCGCCCGGCCGCACGCTGCTCAACGGCTACGGCCCGACCGAGACCACGGTGTGCGCGACCATGAGCGGCCCCCTGCCGGAGGAGGGACGGGCGGTACCGATCGGCACGCCGGTCAGGAACACCCGCGTGCACGTCCTCGACGAGCGGCTGCGGCCCGTGCCGACCGGCGTGACCGGCGAACTGTACGTGGCGGGCGAGGGCCTGGCCCACGGCTATCTCAACCGGCCAGGCACGACGGCGGAACGGTTCACGGCGGACCCCTTCGGCCCGCCCGGCGCCCGGATGTACCGCACCGGCGACCTGGCGCGCCGGAACGCCGACGGAGCGCTCGAATTCCAGGGACGGGCGGACGACCAGGTCAAACTGCGCGGGCACCGCATCGAACTCGGCGAGATCGAAGCGGTCGTCGCCGGACACCCCGAGGTCGCGGACGTCGCGGTGACGGTACGCACGGACCGGCACGGGGACAGCAGGATCGTCGCCTACGTCCGGCCCGAAACCGCCGGGCCCGAAGCGAGCGGGTGGCGTCAGGTGCACGACGCGGTGCCCGCCCAGGACGAGGATGCGGTCTTCGGCGAGGACTTCACCGGCTGGCTCAGCAGCTACGACGGCCGGGACATCCCCCTGGACGGCATGCGGGAGTGGCGCGAGGAGACGGTCCGCGCCATCGCGGCGCTCCGGCCCCGGCGCGTCCTGGAGCTGGGCGTGGGCAGCGGCCTGCTGCTCTCCCGCCTCGCGCCGGACGCCGAGGAGTACTGGGGCGTCGACCACTCGCCGGAAGTCCTGGCGAAGCTGCGCCGACAGGTGGCGACGGCACGGCCGGACCTCGCCGAGCGTGTCGTCCTGCGGACACAGTCGGCCGACGACATGACCGGCGTCCCGGCACACCACTTCGACGTGGTCGTCCTCAACTCGGTGGCGCAGTACTTCCCCGGAGCCGACTACCTGGCACGGGTCCTCGACCGCGCCGCCGAGGCCCTGGCACCCGGCGGCTCCGTCTTCGTCGGGGACGTACGCCACCTCGGGCTCCTGCGGTGCTTCCACTCCGCCGTCGCACTCAGCCGCACCGGGGCCGAGCCCGGCGGCCCGGAGCATGCGCGCACCCTGGAACGGAACATGGCCGGGGAGCGGGAACTGCTCGTGGACCCGGAGTTCTTCCCCGCCCTCGTCGCGTCGTCCCCCGCGTTCACCTCCTGCGACATCAGGCTGAAACGCGGCAGGCACCACAATGAACTGAGCCGCTACCGGTATGACGTGGTCCTGCGCACCGCGCCGGTGACGCGCCGCCGCACGGAGCCGGTCGCGCGCATCGGCTGGGGTGCGGAGATCCGGACGCTGGACGACGTCCGCGCGCTTGTACGCGAGGAGGCGGCGGGCCGGGTACTCGCCCTCACCGGCATCCCGAACAACCGCCTCGCGGAGGATCTCCGTACGCCCGGGAGAAGCCGGGCCGACGGCCTCGACCCGGAGGACCTGGCCCGGACGGCCGAGGCGCACGGGTGGCGTGCCGTGCTGCGCTGGTCGGAGACGGCGGGCCCCGAGTGCTTCGACGCGGTGCTCACCCCGGCGACGACGAAGGCGGAGGAGGAGGTGACGGACGCCGGGACGGACCCGGAACCGCTGGACACTCCCGCACCCACTGCCGCCCCCGACCTCGGCCGCTTCGTCAACACCCCCGCCGCGGGACCCCGCGACACACGGCTCGGGCAGTCCGTCATGCGGCGTGCCGAGGCCTTCCTGCCCGGCGTCATGGTGCCCTCGGCCGTCGTCGTGCTCGACAGCTTCCCGCGCACGCCGAACGGCAAGCTGGACCGTGCCGCGCTGCCCGCGCCCGGCCACGGACGGGGCGCGACGAGCCGCGCGCCGCGTACGCCGCACGAAGAGGCACTGTGCCGGATGTACGCGGAGATCCTCGGCCTCGACGAGGTGGGCGTCGATGACAGCTTCTTCGACCTCGGAGGGCATTCGCTGCTCGTGACGAGGCTGATCAGCCGCATCCGGGCGGACCTCGGGGTCGAGGTGCCGATCACCACGGTCTTCGACGCCCCGTGCGTCGCCGGGCTCGCGGAGAAGCTCACCGGAGCGCGCAAGGCCCGTCCCGCGCTGCGCAGGATGCGCTGACGGCGGCGACCGCCCGGCCCCCGAAGGACTACGGATCACAGAGGTGAGCGATGGACTTCAGTCTCTTCTACTTCGCGGACGACAGCACCGGCGACGGAGCCGGTGGCCGGTACGAACTGCTCCTCGAAGGAGCACGCTTCGCCGACCGGCACGGCTTCCGCGCGGTGTGGACGCCCGAGCGGCACTTCCACGCCTTCGGCGGCCTCTACCCGAACCCCGCCGTGGTGGGCGCGGCCCTCGCCACGGCCACGGACACCGTCGAGATCCGGGCGGGCAGTGTGGTGTCGCCGCTGCACCATCCCGTACGGATCGCCGAGGAGTGGTCCGTGGTCGACAACCTCTCGGGAGGCCGGGTCGGCGTCTCCTTCGCCTCCGGCTGGCACCCCGTCGACTTCGCGCTCGCTCAAGCGCCCTACGAGGAGCGCAAGCGCGTCATGCTCGACAGCATCGGCCAGGTGCGCGCGCTCTGGCGCGGGGAGAGCCTCGACGTGGTGGACGGGGCCGGCCTCACGACCTCCGTGCGCGTCTTCCCGCCCCCGGTCCAGCGCGAGCTGCCGGTCTGGGTGACCAGCGCCGGGGACGCCGCCACCTTCCGTGCCGCCGCCACCGCACGGGCCGGGGTGCTGACCCATCTGCTGCACCAGGACATCACCGGACTCGCCGCGCGGATCACCGAGTACCGGCGCCACGCCCGCGAGACCCACGACGGCTGGGACGGGCACGTCGTGCTGATGCTGCACACCTTCCTCGCCGACGACCGCGAGGAGGCCAGGCAGGTCGTGCGTGAACCGATGCACCACTACCTCAGGAGCTCGATCGAGCTCATCACGCGGTCGTTCAGGGAGGCCGACCCCGACTTCGACATCAGCGAACTCGACGAGGAGGACATCGACTTCATCGTCGAGCGCTCCTTCGACTCGTACTTCGACGAGCGGGGGCTCTTCGGCACGGTGTCCGACGCGAGGGTCATGGTGGAACGCCTGCGGGACATCGGCGTCGACGAGATCGCCTGCCTGATCGACTTCGGTGTCGACAACAAGACGGTGCTGGGCGCGCTGCGCCAGGTGAACGCGGTACGAGAAGCGTCGAGCTAGGGCTTGGAGGCCGAGGAACACATGATCCCCCTGTCGTTTTCGCAGCTACGGTTCTGGATGCAGGGCGAGCTGGGACGGCGCGGTGAGTCGCCCGTCGCCTCGTTCACACTGCGCCTCGCGGGCACGCTGGACGAGTCGGCGATGCGCGCCGCGCTGCGGGACGTCGTGGTGCGCCACGAGAGCCTGCGTACGCTCTTCCCCGCGGTCGACGGCCAGGCGTGGCAAGTCGTCCTCGACGAGGTGGAGGGGGCGGCCCGGATCGGTCTGCCGGTGCGGCGGGTCACGGCCGAGGACCTGGAGCAGGCGGTGGCGACCGCCATGGAGCACGACTTCGACCTCGCACACGAGACACCGCTGCGCGTGGCCCTGTTCTCCACGTCCCCCGAGGACCACGCCCTGGTGGTCACGGTGCATCACATCGCCTTCGACGGCTGGTCGGCGGCGCCGTTCGTACGGGATCTGGCGACGGCGTACGGGGCCCGCCTCGCCGGGCACGCGCCGGGCTGGCAGGAACTGCCCGCGCAGTACGCCGACTTCACCCTCTGGCAGCGCGAGGTGCTCGGCGCCCCGGAGGACCCCGGGAGCCTGTTCGCCCAGCAGCTCGCCCACTGGCGGGAGCGGCTCGCGGACCTGCCCACGGAACTGACGCTGCCCACTGACCGGCCCCGCCCCGCCACCGCGTCGCACCGCGCGGACTCCGTCCCCGTCAGGCTCGGCGCGGAGGTCCACGACACCCTCGGGAAGCTCGCCAGGGAACACGGGGTGAGCCTCTTCATGCTGCTGCACGCCGGACTCGCCGGGCTGCTCCGGCGGTGGGGCGCGGGCACCGACATACCGATCGGCAGCCCGGTCGCGGGCCGCACCGACGCGGGCCTGGAAGACCTCGTCGGCTGCTTCGTCAACACCGTGGTGCTCCGCACCGATGTGTCGGCGGACCCGTCCTTCAGCGAACTGCTCGGCCGCGTGCGCACTGGGGCACTGTCCGCGCTGGAGCACCAGGACGTGCCCTTCGAGCACGTCGTCGAGGCGGTCAACCCGGCCCGCTCCGCCGCGCGGCACCCCTTGTTCCAGACCATGCTCGTCCTCCAGAACAACGCGGCCACCGAGGCCCGCATGCCGGGCCTGACCGTGCGGATGCGGGGAGACTCGGCCGACAGGTCCACCGCCTTCGACCTGGTCCTCGACCTCACCGAGGTGCCGGAAGGACTGGCGGGACGGCTCGTCTTCGCCGAGGACCTGTTCGACCGGGCGACGGCCGAGCGCCTGGCCCGTTCCTTCGAGAGTTTCCTGACGCAGGCGGCGGCGGACCCCTCACGCCCGATCGGACGGATCGAGGTGGTGACCCCGGCCGAGCGGCGCGCCATGCTCGGGACCTGGAACGGTGCCGCTCACCCCCTGCCCGACGGCTCCGTGCCG
Organism: Streptomyces flavofungini; assembly: GCF_041028215.1. GTDB lineage: Bacteria > Actinomycetota > Actinomycetes > Streptomycetales > Streptomycetaceae > Streptomyces > Streptomyces flavofungini_B. Next base: position 1,113 of record NZ_JASKYR010000325.1, on the reverse strand, counting down.
GACCGCTTCGCCCGGCGCGTGGCCGAGGCGCCCGACGACACTGCGGTGATCTGCGGGGAGACCCGTCTCACGTACGCGGAACTGGACGCGCTGTCCGGGCGGCTCGCGAGCCGCCTGCGGGCACACGGCGCGGGCCCCGGCGAGCTCGTCGCCGTGGCGACGGGACGCTCCGCCGATCTGGTCGTCGCGCTCCTCGCCGTCCTGCGGAGCGGCGCGGCCTACCTGCCGCTCGATCTGCGGAGCCCGGACACCCGGCTGCGGACGGTTCTCGCGGAGGCGCGGCCGTGCCTGGTGCTCACCGACGAGGCGACCCGCCCGCGCGCCGCCGCCTGGCCGGACCCGGTCCTGGTCCTGGGGCCGGAGACCACCGAACTGCCGCTCCCGGTCGGCCCGCCGCACCAGCGCCCCGACGCGCCGGACATCCCTGCCCACAGCACGGCCTACGTGATGTACACCTCGGGTTCGACCGGGCGCCCCAAGGGCGTGGTCGTGACCCACCGCAACATCCTCGGTCTCGCCACCGACCCCTGCTTCTCCGACGGCACACACACCCGCGTGCTCGCCCACGCCCCCCACTCCTTCGACGCCTCGACCTACGAACTGTGGGTGCCGCTGCTCAACGGCGGCACGGTGGTCATGCCCCTGGCGCGGGAGACCACCGCGCACGCCTGGCACCGGACCGTGGTGGAGCACGGCGTGACCGGCGCCTTCCTGACCGCGTCCCTCTTCCACTCCCTCGTCGAGGAGCGCAGCCCCCTGCTGGGCGCGCTCCGCCATGTCCTGGTGGGGGGAGAGGAGCCGTCGGCCGCGGCGGTGCGACGGATGGCGGAGACGCACCCCGGCACAGTGCTGACCAACGCCTACGGCCCGACCGAGAACACCACCTTCACGACGCTGCACCGTCTCGACACACCCGGCGACCGGAGCGCCCGGCTCCCCATCGGCCGTCCGATGGCGAATGAGCGGGTGTATGTGCTGGATGGTGGGTTGGGGTTGGTTCCGGTGGGTGTGGTGGGGGAGTTGTATGTCCCCCCCCCCCCCCCCCCCCCCCCCCCCCCCCCCCCCCCCCCCGTGCCACCGACGGCGGCGCCGCACCCCGGCACAGTGCTGACC
>NZ_JASKYR010000324.1:0-7715 GCF_041028215.1 Streptomyces flavofungini | reverse complement strand
GGGCCCCGCACGGACATCGTGCGGGGCCCCATGCACGTATCGACGTATGACTCCCGGGCGACGCTACGGGCGGTTCTGGGCGGCCAGTTCCTTCGCGGCCTCGGTGAGGTCCTTGGCGGTGTCGATGGCGCGCCAGTAGGCGCCCTGGGGGAGCGGGAAGCCCGCGAGGCGCTTCTCCCTGGCCAGCCTCGGGAACGTGGTGCGCTCGTGGTCGCCGAGGTCCGGCAGGAGCGCGGTGAAGGCGGCGGAGAAGACGTAGACGCCCGCGTTGATGAGGTAGGGCGACGGGGGCGCCTCGATGAAGTCGGTGATGTGGCCGAACGCGTCCGTCTCGACGGCGCCCCACGGAATGCGGGGGCGGGCCAGGGCGAGCGTCGCGGTGGCGTCCCGCTCGGCGTGGAAGGCCGCCATGTCGCGCAGCGAGAAGCGGGTCCAGATGTCGCCGTTCGTCGCGTACCACGGGCGGTCCGCGTGCGGGAGGTGGCGGGCGGCGTACTTGAGGCCGCCGCCGCGGCCGAGCGGCTCCTTCTCCACGACCGTGGTGACGTTCAGCGGGAGGTCGGCGGAGTCGAGCCACTCCTGGAGGACCTCGGCGAGATGACCGCAGGAGACGACGGCGTCCGTCACGCCTTCCTCGGCCAGCCAGGCGAGCTGATGGCCGATGATCGGAGTCCCCGTGCCGGGGATCTCGACCATCGGCTTGGGCCGGTCGTCGGTGTACGGCCGGAGGCGGGAGCCTTGGCCTCCGGCCAGGACGACGGCCTGCGTGGGGTTCTGCGTGGTCATGCCGGAACCCTACGCGGCGTACGCGGCGGCGCCGGCCGGGGCCTGGCCCGACGGGCTCCCGGGGTGCCGTGCGCGGGCGCTCAGCGGTTCTGGTGCGTGGCGACGCCCGTCGCGTACGAGGTGTCGCAGACGGGCCTGGCGTAGGACTGGGCGCGCGTCGGGCCGTACGCCTGCACGGCGGCGCGGCCGAGGGCGCGGGCGATGGACATGCAGTGCTTGGCCAGCGAGGGGTGGCGGTCCACCTCGCGCTGGAGGTGCGTGAGCGCCACGCCGGGGTTCTTCTCCTGGAGCTCAAGGAGGAGCCGGTCGCGCAGGATGTCCTGTGGCGCGCGGGACTTGGCGGGCTTGGAGAGGTCGTCGGCGGATGCGGTGAGCATCGAATCCGACGTGTTGCCCGACCAGTTGACGCTGGTGACCGCGAGGGTCCCGGAAAGCACCAGCATCACGGGCAGGACGAGGGAGAGCGTGCGGCCGATGCGGCGGGCGGGGCCCCGGTGGGCTCGGCGCTTCTGGGTGTAGTTGGCGGAGTGCGTCACGCGAGTGAGCGTAGCGCTAGGTGATGATTTGGCGACATTTAGTCACTCGGTCGAGGGATGGCGAACCGGTTATTTCTTCTGCGGTGTTGACGCGTGGTGGGTGAAATGACGGCTCTGCCGGGGTATTTGTCGACACCCTCCCGCGCTGCGGGCGACGCGTCGGGGCTGCGCCAAGGGGCCCCGCACACGTGGTGCGGGGCCCCTTGGGGAGCGGTGGTGAGGGCTCAGTCGGAGAGGCGCTCGCCGGTCGAGGTGGAGAACACGTGGGTCTCGCCCGGGCGCGGGACGACGTGCAGCTGGGCGCCCTTGTCGGGGACCGCGCGGCCGTTCACACGGACGACCAGTTCCTTGTGCTCGCCGCCGACCTCGGCGGTGCCGTAGACGTAGCCGTCGGCGCCGAGCTCCTCGACGACGTTGACCGAGACGGCGAGGCCGGCCGGGGCGTCCTCGGTCTCCTTGGAGAGGGACTTCGCGGCAGCGCCGTTCTGCTCGACGATGTCGAAGTGCTCGGGCCGGACGCCGACGGTGACGGTGCGGTCGCCGCGGTCGGCGGCGGCGCTGAGCGCCTCCCGGTTCACCGGCACGACACTGTTCCCGAACTTCACGCCGCCGTCGGTGATCGGGACCTCGACGAGGTTCATGGCGGGGGAGCCGATGAAGCCCGCGACGAAGAGGTTCGCCGGGCGGTCGTACATGTTGCGCGGCGAGTCGACCTGCTGGAGCAGGCCGTCCTTGAGCACGGCCACACGGTCGCCCATGGTCATGGCCTCGACCTGGTCGTGGGTGACGTACACGGTGGTGATGCCGAGGCGGCGCTGGAGGCTCGCGATCTGCGTACGCGTGGAGACGCGCAGCTTGGCGTCGAGGTTCGAGAGCGGCTCGTCCATGAGGAAGACCTGCGGCTCACGGACGATGGCGCGGCCCATGGCGACGCGCTGGCGCTGACCGCCGGAGAGGGCCTTCGGCTTGCGGCCGAGGTACTCGGTGAGGTCGAGGATCTTGGCGGCGTCCTCGACCTTCTGCCGGATCTCCGCCTTGTTCACACCGGCGATCTTGAGCGCGAAGCCCATGTTGTCGGCGACGGTCATGTGCGGGTACAGCGCGTAGTTCTGGAACACCATGGCGATGTCCCGGTCCTTGGGCGGCAGGTGCGTGACGTCGCGGTCACCGATGCGGATGGCGCCGGCGTTCACGTCCTCGAGCCCCGCGAGCATGCGGAGCGAGGTGGACTTGCCGCAGCCGGAAGGACCGACCAGGACGAGGAATTCGCCGTCCTCGATCTCGATGTCGAGACCGTCGACGGCGGGCTTGTCGCCACCCGGGTAGATGCGGGTCGCCTTGTCGAACGTAACTGTGGCCATGGTGCAGGCCCCCTTCACCGGCAGGAACGTGCCGGACGATCCGAGTAGAGGGAGTGGTGTAGTCCACCTGAGTGAACTGCTCGTGACCGTACCCCGAGGGCCAGTGGTCTGTCAGCAGTCGCGGTGCCCCGACCTTCGCTCCTTCGAGGAAATTTTCGACGGCCGGACCGCCGGGGTTGGTTACACTGCACGGGCACACCAGTACACGCCTCCTTAGCTCAGCTGGTCAGAGCGCCGCTCTTGTAAAGCGAAGGTCGTCGGTTCGAATCCGACAGGGGGCTCGACGCTTCACCTGGCACGACGGCCCCGCGATCTTGGATCGCGGGGCCGTCGTCGTGGGGGCCTCGGTGCTTGACGGTCGCCGCGGTCAGTGGCGGCCTGCTACCCGGTCCGCCCAGGTGGCCAGGCGGGAGGAGTCCGTGGTGTGGGTGGTGCGTTCTCGGTGGTCGGCGGCGTTGTAGGTGGCATACATGCCGTGGACGCCCAGCCAGCGGAAGGGTTCGGGTTCCCATTTGCGGACCTTGTGGTTGACCCAGGGGAGGGCCGTGAGGTCCGTGGGGCCCGCCTGGCCCGAGTCCTGCTGGACCAGGTCGCGCAGGGTGCGGGCGGCGAGGTTGGCCGTGGCGACGCCCGAGCCGACGTAGCCGCCCGCCCAGCCGAGGCCCGTCGCGCGGTCCAGGGTGACCGTGGCGCACCAGTCGCGGGGGACGCCCAGGACTCCCGACCAGGCGTGGGTCACCGGTACGCCCGTCAGTTGCGGGAAGAAGCGGGTCAGGACGGAGATGAGCGCCTCGATCGTCGGCTGCCGCGTGCGGCCGTCGTTGTCCGTTTTCGAGGCGTAGCGGTACGGGACTCCCCGGCCGCCCAGGGCGATGCGGCCGTCGGCCGTGCGCTGGGCGTACATGTAGGCGTGCGCCATGTCGCCGAGTGTCTCCCGGCCCTCCCAGCCGATCGACTCCCACTGGGACGGCGTCAGCGGGGCCGTCGCGATCATCGAGGAGTTCATGGGGAGCCAGGTGCGGCGCTGGCCCTTCAGAGATGCCGTGAAGCCCTCCGTGCAGCGCAGGACGTAAGGGGCGCGGACGGTGCCGTACGGAGTGACGGCGTGCTTGGGCTTGATCTCCGTGACCGGCGTCGACTCGTGGATCGTGACGCCGAGCGCCTCCACGGCCGCGGCCAGGCCCTTCACCAGTTTCACCGGGTGCAGACGGGCGCCGTGCGGGGTCCACGTGGAGCCGACCGCGCCGGAGACGCGGACGCGCTCGGCCGTCTCGCGGGCGCCGTGCAGGGTGCGGTCCTTCTCGCCGAAGGCGAGCTCGGCGGCGTGGAAGGCCTTCAGGCGGGCCAACTGGGCCGGGGTGTGCGCGATCTCCAGGACGCCGCCGTGGTGGATGTCCGCCTCGATGGACTCATCGGCCGCCGCGCGGATCACCTCGTCCACCGTCTCGTTCATGGCCCGCTGGAGGCGGACCGCCGCCTCGTGGCCGTGGAGTCGGGCGTAGCGGTCGCGGCCCGCGATGCCGTTGTAGAGCCAGCCGCCGTTGCGGCCGGAGGCGCCGTAGCCGCAGAACTTCTGCTCAAGGACGGTGATGCGGAGGAAGGGCGCGGCCTTCTTCAGGTAGTACGCGGTCCACAGGCCGGTGTAGCCGCCGCCGACGACGCAGACGTCCGCCGTGCTGTCGGAGGTCAGTGGTTCGCGCGCGGCGGGCAGGCCGTCGTCCGCGTACCAGAACGATATGCCGCCGTTCACCGTGCCGGGCGGGGGAGACGTGGGACCCGTCGTGTTGGTCGTGCTGCTCATGGGCGGACGTTACTGCGCAGGTGGGGAGCTTGGGCAGGGGTCGAAGGCACCGGAGGCGGGGCCGCCGCCCGCGCGGGATAGATTTTCCGGTGCCCCTGGCGGTGGCTGTCGCACGCGCCGCTTACGGGCGGTACGTGACGCACAACTGGGAGGGCTCACCTCATGGCCGTACACATAGCCGGGCGCAGGGCCGGTCGTGTCGCCACCGCCGTGGCCACGGCGGCGCTGATCGGAATGGCCGCCTCCGCCTGCGGTCCCGACGGCGGCGACGACGGGAAGAGTGACGGCGAGTCCTCCTCGGCGGCGCCCAAGGGCCCGGCGGCGTCCAAGGGCCCGGGTGAGCCGGGGAAGACGCGGGACCCCGCGGCCGGCGCCCCCGAGGCGAAGGCCCCGCCGGCCGGGAGCGAGCGGCTCGCCGAGACGCCCGCCTCGGTCAAGGGCGGCGTCATCACGGTGGGCGATCCGAAGGCCGGGCACACGGTCAAGGTCTACGAGGACGCGCGCTGCCCGTTCTGCGGAAAGTTCGAGGAGGGCGGGGCGCAGGCGCTGGTCGGGCCGGTCGCCGAGGGCAAGGTCAAGGTCGAGTACACGATCGCCTCGTTCCTCGACAAGAACCTCGGTGGCAGCGGCTCGGTGAACGCGGCGAACGCGCTGCGCGCCGCCGTGGAGGCGGGCGAGTTCCCGCAGTTCCACGCCGCCGTCTTCGCCAACCAGCCCGCGGAGGAGAGCGAGGACGCCTTCACCCCGGCCTTCCTGCTGAAGATCGCCGACAAGGTCGACGGACTGCGGGGTGACGCCTTCGACAAGGCGGTGACCAACGGTACGTACGAGAAGTGGGTCGGTCAGGCCATGGCGTCCTTCAGCGACGACGGGATCTCCGGCACGCCCACCGTCCTCGTCGACGGCAAGAAGGTCGAGGACGGCGCGGTCTACGACAAGGCCGCGTTCGCCAAGAAGCTCAAGGCGGCCGGGATCTCCTGACCGCGGCACCCTCGCCGGTGAACACCGCGGACGTGGGCGCCCCCCTGGCACGCCCCGGAAAATGCGCATGCGGTGACGCGCGCACGCGGATAGGGTCGCCGTCGTGATCGACATCCGCGACCTGCGCGTTCCCGACGGTCTGATCGAGTCGCAGCACCTGTACGCGGGCGAGGCGGGCCGCGCCTTCATCGCCGGGCTCCCCGCGCGCGTGCGGGAGTTCACCGAGCGGTGGGACCTGACGCCCGACGGCGGGCCCATGCACGGCCAGGCGGCGCTGGTCCTTCCCGTGCTGCGGGCCGACAGGACACCCGCCGTGATCAAGTTCCAGGTCCTCGACGAGGAGACCGAGGGCGAGCCGGTCGCGCTGCGGATGTGGGGCGGCGACGGGGCCGTGCGGCTCCTCGACCACGACGCGGACACCGGCACGATGCTGCTCGAACGGCTCGACGCGGGCCGCATGTTGTCCACCATGGCCGACACCCGCGAGGCCGTTCTCGTCATCGCCCGGCTGCTCGCCAGGCTGACCTCCGGGCCCGCGCCCGAGGGCATGCGACGGCTCGCGGACATCGCGGCGGAGATGGTCCAGGCGCTGCCGGACGCCCTGAAGGCCATCCCCGACCCGGCCGAGCGCGCGCTCGTCGAGCGGTGCGGCGGCGCGGTGCGCGAGGTCATGGGCGAGGCGGGGGACCGGATGCTGCACTGGGACCTGCACTTCGAGAACGTGCTCGCCTCCGAGCGTGAGCCGTGGCTCGCCATCGACCCGAAGCCGCTGGCCGGTGACCCGGGGTTCGACCTCTGGCCCGCCCTGAACAACGACTTCGAGCCGGACGAGGTGCGCTGGCGCTTCGACGCGATGACCGAGGTCCTCGGCCTCGACCGGGAGCGGGCACGGGCGTGGACGCTCGGCCGGGTTCTTCAGAACGCGCTCTGGGAGATCGAGGACGGGCGGCCGGTCGAGGCCGAGGACCTGGAACTCGCGCGGCGGCTCCTCGTCTAGCCTGCCTGCATGATCCGTACCGCCGTACCGGCCGATGTGCCCGTCATCCACGCCCTTGTCCGCGATCTCGCCACGTACGAGAAGGCGGCCCATGAGGCCGTCGCCACCGAGGAGCACCTGCACGAGGCGCTCTTCGGCGAGCGGCCCGCCGCGTACGCGCACATCGCGCTGGACGACACCTCCGGCGAGACGGTCGGCTTCGCCCTGTGGTTCCTCAACTTCTCCACCTGGCGCGGCGTGCACGGCATCTACCTGGAGGACCTCTACGTGCGCCCCGAGGCGCGCGGCGGCGGACACGGCAAGGCGCTGCTCACCGAACTCGCCCGCATCTGCGTGGAGCGGGGCTACGAGCGGCTCGAATGGTCCGTCCTCGACTGGAACGAGCCGTCGATCAACTTCTACCGGTCACTCGGGGCGCGCCCCCAGAACGAGTGGACCGTGTACCGGCTGACCGACGACGCGCTCACCGAGCTCGGCGCTCCCGCCCGGAACTCCTAGGTCCTCTGCGGAACCCCTAGGTTCTCTGCTTTCGTGACCTCCTAGAACTCGTCCACGGTGTGCGGCAGCAGGTCCGTGCGCAGGGCCGCGTCCAGGGCCGTCGCCGTGCCCGGCGTGTGCTCGCGCGCGAGACCGGCGCGGAGCAGGGCGGTGACGGTGGTGCCGCCGAGATAGCACGCCGCCAGGTCGCGGACGTCGAGGGAGAGGTCGGCGGGGTCCGTCGTCCTCTCGTACGAGCACGAGGCGGGGGACGCCGTCAGGCGGTGGCGTCCTCCGTTGGCCGGGACGCGGTCGTCGCGCACGTCGATGACGGTGTCGACGGGGGTTGCCCAGGAGCGGGCCGTGAGCGCGGCGCGCACATCGAGGAGGCGGAGCCAGAGCGCGGGGAACTCGCCCGTGACCCGCACCTGGTCGCGGTCGGCGGCGAAGAGCAGCAGCGGGTCGTCGACGGGCCGCCCCCAGGCGCGGACGAGGCCGGTCAGGTCGATCGACGCGAGATAGCGCCAGAGGGCGGCCTCGGCGGCCGGGGTGTCCGCCTGGAKGTCGTCGACCCGGACGAGGCCCCCCCCCCCCCCCCCCCCCCCCCCCCCCCCCCCCCCCCCCCCCCCCCCCCCCCCCCCCCCCCCCCCCCCCCCCCCCCCCCCCCCCCCCCCCCCCCCCCCCCCCCCCCCCCCCCCCCCCCCCCCCCCCCCCCCCCCCCCCCCCCCCCCAGGCGCGGACGAGGCCGGTCAGGTCGATCGACGCGAGATAGCGCC
>NZ_JASKYR010000323.1:0-8611 GCF_041028215.1 Streptomyces flavofungini | reverse complement strand
CCGGCCGCACCGGAGACCCACCGGGCAAGCCAATGGACCGAACACCGCCCGCCACCGCCAGCGGGCGCGCGCGGGGGAAAAGGTCCCTGCCCGGGGCCCAACCGGCCGCACCGGAGACGCGCCGGGCAGGCCAAGGACCGCCCAAGCACAGCGCAGGCGAAAACTCAGCCCGCCACCGAGATCGTCGGCTCGCCGGAGGCCACCCCGTCCTTCTCCATCTGCTCCGCGATCTTCATGGCCTCGTCGATCAGGGTCTCCACGATCTTCGACTCCGGGACGGTCTTGATCACCTCGCCCTTGACGAAGATCTGGCCCTTGCCGTTACCCGAGGCCACGCCGAGGTCCGCCTCGCGGGCCTCGCCGGGTCCGTTCACCACGCAGCCCATGACCGCGACGCGCAGCGGGACCTCCATGCCCTCAAGGCCCGCCGTGACCTCCTCGGCCAGCTTGTAGACGTCCACCTGGGCCCGCCCGCACGAGGGGCAGGAGACGATCTCCAGGCGGCGCTGGCGCAGGTTCAGGGACTCCAGGATCTGGATGCCGACCTTGATCTCCTCGGCCGGCGGGGCCGACAGCGAGACGCGGATCGTGTCGCCGATGCCCTCGCTGAGCAGGGCGCCGAAGGCGACGGCCGACTTGATCGTGCCCTGGAAGGCGGGGCCCGCCTCGGTCACACCGAGGTGCAGGGGGTAGTCACAGGCGGCGGCGAGCTGGCGGTAGGCGTTGACCATGACCACCGGGTCGTTGTGCTTGACCGAGATCTTGATGTCCTGGAAGCCGTGCTCCTCGAAGAGCGACGCCTCCCAGAGCGCCGACTCCACGAGCGCTTCCGGCGTCGCCTTGCCGTACTTCTTCAGGAGACGCGCGTCCAGCGAGCCCGCGTTGACGCCGATGCGGATCGGCGTGCCCGCGTCCTTCGCGGCCAGCGCGATCTCCTTGACCTTGTCGTCGAACTGCTTGATGTTCCCCGGGTTCACCCGCACCGCCGCGCAGCCCGCGTCGATCGCCGCGAAGACGTACTTCGGCTGGAAGTGGATGTCCGCGATCACCGGGATCTGCGACTTGCGGGCGATCGTGGCCAGCGCGTCCGCGTCGTCCTGGGTCGGACAGGCCACTCGTACGATCTGGCAGCCCGAGGCGGTCAGCTCCGCGATCTGCTGAAGGGTCGCGCCGATGTCCGACGTCCGCGTCGTCGTCATCGACTGCACCGACACCGGGGCGTCCCCGCCCACGGCCACCGTGCCGACCTGGATCTTGCGGCTGACCCTTCGGTCGGCGAGCTTGGTCGGAACGGACGGGATTCCGAGCGAAACGGCAGTCATCTGGCGTGCATCCCCAAGGTGTGGATCAAGGTCCCGAGATCGGCGGGCTCCAGGCTTCGAGATTACGGCAACCCGCCGGGCCCGGGCACACCCCGTCGGGAAGTCCACTCAATAGTGAGCGGCCCGACACATAGTGCGCCGGGCCGCCGCAAACTTCTCGTAACCCGGACGTTCCGGCGCCCCGCGGACGCCCGGAACATCCGTGACCTCAGGAGATGCGAACCGGATTCACCACGTCCGCGATGAGCACCAGGATCGTGAAGCAGATGAAGATGCCCGCCACCACGTAGGCGACCGGCATGAGCTTCGCCACGTCGAAGGGGCCCGGGTCGGGACGGCGCAGGACCTTGGCCGCGTTGCGGCGCACGGACTCCCACAGGGCCCCGGCGATGTGGCCGCCGTCGAGCGGGAGCAGCGGCAGCATGTTGAAGAGGAAGAGCGAGAGGTTGAAGCCCGCCACCAGGAACAGCATCATCGCGATCTGGTTCTCCGGCGGGATGTCGAGCGTGAACACCTCGCCGCCGACGCGGGCCGCGCCCACGACGCCCATCGGGGAGTCCTGCTTGCGCTCGCCCTCGCCGAAGGCCGCGTTCCACAGGTCGGGGATCTTGGAGGGCAGGGCGATGATCGACTCGACGCCGTTCTCCATCATGTCGCCCATGCGGCTCACGGAGTCGCCGAAGGACTGCTGGACGATGCCGGTGGCGGGGGTGAAGCCGAGGAAGCCCGCGTAGACGTACTTGCCCTCCACGTAGGCGCCGTCGCCGTCGGTCTTGGTGACCTGGTTGCGGATCAGGTCGGCGTGCAGGACCTTGGTCTCGCCCTCGCGCTCGACCGTGATCGTGGCCGGGCCGATGGTCTCGCGGATCCTCGACTGGAGCGTGGACCAGTCGTCGACGGGCTTGCCCTGGAAGGCGACGATCTTGTCGCCCGCCTTGAGGCCGGCGGCCTTGGCGGGGGCCGCCTTGTCGCCCTTCTCGCACTTCGCGCGGTTCTCGCTCTGCTGGATGACGCAGTCGGAGACCTTGCCGACCTGGGTCGTCTGGGAGCTGATGCCGAACGTCATCATCACGCCGAGGAAGATCACCACGGCGAGGATCAGGTTCATGAAGGGGCCCGCGAACATCACGATCACGCGCTTCCAGGGCTTGCGCGTGTAGAAGAGGCGGGTCTCGTCGCCCGGCTTGAGCTCCTCGAAGGCGGCGGAGCGGGCGTCCTCGATCATGCCGCGCCAGGGAGACGTCGACCGTGCCTCTATGCGGCCGTCCGGACCCGGCGGGAACATGCCGATCATGCGGATGTAGCCGCCGAGCGGGATGGCCTTGACGCCGTACTCGGTGTCGCCCTTCTTCCTGGAGAAGAGGGTCGGGCCGAAGCCGACCATGTACTGCGGCACGCGGATGCCGAACATCTTGGCGGTCGACAGGTGGCCCAGCTCGTGCCAGGCGATCGAGAAGAGCAGCCCGATCACGAAGACGACTATCCCGAGGATCATCATCAGTGTCGTCATGCACGGGCCTCCGCGGTCGTCTTCGCTGCCAGTTCGCGGGCCCGGGCACGCGCCCAGGTCTCCGCTTCGAGGACGTCCGCGACGGTCAGGGCAGTTCCCCGCGTGGCGGCGGGGACGTGTTCCTCCACGGTCCTCGTCACCGTCTCCATGATGCCGTTGAAGGGCAGCGCGCCCTTCAGGAAGGCGTCGACGCACTCCTCGTTGGCCGCATTGAACACCGCGGGAGCCGTGCCCGCGAGTTCCCCCACCCGCCGGGCGAGCCCGACCGACGGGAACGCGTCGTTGTCCAGGGGGTGGAACTCCCAGCTCGACGCCTTCGTCCAGTCGAAGGCGGGCGCCGCGTCGGGCACCCGCTCGGGCCAGCCGATGCCAATGGCGATGGGGCCGCTCATGTCGGGCGGGGTGGCCTGGGCGAGGGTCGAGCCGTCGGTGAACTCCACCATGGAGTGGACGTACGACTGGGGGTGGACGACGACCTCGATGCGGTCGAAGGGGATGTCGTACAGGAGGTGTGCCTCGATGACCTCAAGGCCCTTGTTGACCAGCGTCGCGGAGTTGACGGTGATGACCGGGCCCATGGCCCAGGTGGGGTGCGCGAGCGCGTCCTTCGGGGTCACGTGCGCGAGATCGGCCTTGGTACGTCCGCGGAAGGGGCCGCCGGAAGCGGTGACGACCAGTCTTCGTACGTCCGCCCGGGTGCCCGCGGCGAGCGCCTGGAAGAGGGCCGCGTGCTCGGAGTCGACCGGGATGATCTGGCCGGGCTTGGCGACCGCCTTGACCAGCGGGCCGCCGACGATCAGGGACTCCTTGTTGGCGAGCGCCAGGGTGCGGCCCGCCTCCAGGGCGGCCAGCGTCGGCGCGAGGCCGATGGAGCCGGTGATGCCGTTGAGGACCGTGTGGCAGTCGGAGGCCGCGACCTGCGTGGCGGCGTCGGGACCGGCCAGGATCTCGGGGAGCGGCTCCCCCGCCCCGTACTCCGCCCGCAGCGCCTCGCGCAGCGCGGGCAGGACGTCCTCGCGGGCCACCGCGACGGTCTTGACCCGCAGCCGCCGCGCCTGCTCGGCGAGGAGGCCGACCCGGCCGCCCGCCGCCGAGAGCGCGGTGACGCGGAAGCGGTCGGGGTTGCGCAGCACGAGGTCGATGGCCTGGGTGCCGATCGAACCCGTGGAGCCGAGGATGACGATGTCCCGGGGGTCTTCGCCGGAGACGGGGTCGAAGACGAGATGCGGGTCCGCGAGGGGGGATGGGCTGTCGCTCATCCCCCCATTGTGGCCGCAAGACGGCTCCGGCCGTACAGCGCGGGCCCCGATGTGGCGCACGTGGCGCGTTCGTGCGGTCCTGATCCGGTGTGCGGGCGTGGGTCCGTTCAGCGGATCGGGCGGTGGACGTTGTCGCGTTTGGAGGGTCCTGGGGCGGCCTCGGCGATCCACGGGCCGTCCCCGGAGGGGTCGACGACGCCCGCTTCGAGCCAGGCGTAGGTCCCGGAGAGCACGCCCTTGACCACCTTGCGGTCCAGGTCGTCGGTGTTGGTCCACAGCCGGTCGAAGAGCTCCTCGACGCGGATGCGGGACTGCCGGCAGAAGGCGTCGGCGAGCTGGTACGCCTCGCGGCCGTGGTCCTCGGTGGTGCGCAGCAGTTCCGCGCGTACGCAGGCCGCGCTCATCGCGAACAGTTCGGCGCCGATGTCGACGACACGGCCGAGGAAGCCCTGCTTGGTCTCCATCTTCCCCTGCCAGCGCGACATGGCGTAGAAGGTGGAGCGGGCCAGCTTGCGGGCGCCGCGTTCCACGTAGCGCAGATGGCCGGAGAGGTCCACGTGCCCCTCGGGGTGGAACTCCGCGTAGCTGCGCGGGAGCTGCCCGGGTCCCGCCACCAGTTTCGGCAGCCAGCGGGCGTAGAAGCCGCCCGCCCGTGCGCCCGCCCGCGCCTTGTCGGTGAGCGTCTTGTCGGGGTCGATGAGGTCGCCCGCGACCTTCAGATGGGCGTCGACGGCCTCGCGGGCGATCAGCAGGTGCATGATCTCCGTGGAGCCCTCGAAGATGCGGTTGATGCGCAGGTCGCGCAGGATCTGCTCGGCCGGGACGGCGCGCTCGCCGCGGGCCCCGAGGGACTCGGCGGTCTCGAAGCCGCGGCCGCCGCGGATCTGGACCAGCTCGTCGGCCATCAGGCAGGCCATCTCCGAGCCGTACAGCTTGGCGAGGGCGGCCTCGATACGGATGTCGTTGCGGTCCTCGTCGGCCATCTGCGAGGAGAGGTCGAGCACCGCTTCGAGCGCGAAGGTGGTCGCCGCGATGAAGGAGATCTTGGCGCCGACCGCCTCGTGGAACGCGACGGGCTTGCCCCACTGCTCACGGGCCGCGGACCACTCGCGGGCGATCTTCAGGCACCACTTGCCCGCGCCGACGCACATGGCGGGCAGCGAGAGCCGTCCGGTGTTGAGCGTGGTCAGGGCGATCTTCAGGCCCGCGCCCTCGGGTCCGATGCGGTTCGCGGCGGGGACCCGTACCTGGTGGAAGCGGGTCACGCCGTTCTCCAGGCCGCGCAGGCCCATGAAGGCGTTGCGGTTCTCCACGGTGACGCCGTCGGAGGCCGCCTCGACGACGAAGGCCGTGATGCCGCCCTTGTGGCCCTCGGACTTCGGGACCCGGGCCATCACGACGAGCAGGTCGGCGACGACGCCGTTGGTGGTCCAGAGCTTCACGCCGTCCAGGACGTAGTCGTCGCCGTCGGGGACGGCGGTGGTGGCCAGGCGTGCCGGGTCGGAGCCGACGTCGGGCTCGGTGAGCAGGAAGGCGGTGATGTCGGTACGGGCGCAGCGCGGCAGGAAGGCGTCCTTCTGCTCCTGGGTGCCGAAGATCTTCAGCGGCTGCGGTACGCCGATCGACTGATGCGCGGAGAGCAGCGCGCCGATGGCGGGGTTCGCGGAGCCGACCAGCGCGAGGGCCTTGTTGTAGTAGACCTGGGTGAGGCCGAGCCCGCCGTACTTCGTGTCGATCTTCATGCCGAGGGCGCCGAGTTCCTTGAGGCCGTTGACGACCTCGTCGGGGATGCGCGCCTCGCGTTCGATGCGGGCCCCGTCGATCTCCGTCTCGCAGAAGTCGCGCAGCTTGGCGAGGAACTCCTCGCCGCGCCGGGCGTCCTCGTCCGGCGGCATCGGGTGCGGGTGGATCAGGTCGAGCCGGAAGCGGCCGAGGAAGAGTTCCTTGGCGAAGCTGGGTTTGCGCCAGTCCTGCTCGCGTGCGGCCTCGGCGACCTGCCGGGCCTCGCGTTCGCTCACGGACGGCTTTGCGGATGGTGCGGACATGAGGAGCTCACCTCGCCGCGAAAGTGGGTTACCGACTGGTGCTACTGGATCGTTGTTACCCGATTCGTCCGGGTCCCACCAGTCCTCGTGCAGCCTTCGGGGCAACGGGAACGGCGACGAGAACGGCCGGAGCCCCCGCACAGTGGGCTCCGGCCGTTGGTCTTTTCCGAGGGTCAGAGGGCGAGGCCCGTAAGCACCATGACGCGCTCGTAGGTGTAGTCGTCCATCGCGAAGCGGACGCCCTCGCGGCCGACGCCGGACTGCTTCACGCCGCCGTACGGCATCTGGTCGGCGCGGTAGGACGGGGCGTCGCCGATGACGACGCCGCCGACCTCAAGGGCCCGGTGCGCGCGGAAGGCCCGCTGGAGGTCGTGGGTGAACACGCCCGCCTGGAGGCCGTACTTGGAGTCGTTGACGGCGGCGAACGCCTCCGCCTCGCCGTCCACCTTGCGGAGGGTGAGGACGGGTCCGAAGACCTCCTCGCAGGCGATCGTGGCATCGGCGGGTACGTCGGCGAGCACGGTCGGCGCGTACGCGGCGCCGTCGCGCTTGCCGCCGGTCAGCAGCCGCGCCCCGGCCCCGACGGCCTCGTCGACCCAGGACTCCACGCGCTTGGCGGCGTCCTCGCTGACCAGCGGGCCGACATCGGTCCTGGGGTCGGAGGGGTCGCCGGTGACCTGCGCCTCGACGGCGGCGACGACCCGCGGCACGAGCCGGTCGTAGACGGACGCGTCGGCGATGACCCGCTGCACGGAGATGCAGGACTGGCCGCCCTGGTAGTTGGAGAACGTCGCGATGCGCGAGGCGGCCCAGTCCAGGTCCTCGTCGGAGGAGTAGTCGTCGAGGACCACGGCCGCGCCGTTGCCGCCGAGCTCCAGCGTGCAGTGCTTGCGCGGCACCGAGTCCATGATCGCGTAGCCGACCTTCTCGGAGCCCGTGAAGGAGACGACGGGCAGGCGCTCGTCCTGGACCAGGGCGGGCATCTTGTCGTTGCCGACCGGCAGCACCGACCAGGACCCGGCGGGCAGCTCCGTCTCGGCGAGCAGCTCGCCGAGGATCAGACCGGAGAGCGGCGTCGCGGGGGCGGGCTTGAGGATGATCGGCGCGCCGACGGCGATGGCCGGGGCGATCTTGTGCGCGCAGAGGTTCAGCGGGAAGTTGAACGGCGCGATGCCGAGGACGACGCCCTTGGGGAAGCGGCGGGTCAGCGCGAGCCGCCCCTGGCCGCCCGCGTCGGTGTCCAGGCGCTGGGCCTCGCCGCCGTTGAAGCGGCGGGCCTCCTCCGCGGCGAACCGGAAGACCGAGACCGCGCGGCCGACCTCGCCGCGGGCCCACTTGATCGGCTTGCCGTTCTCGGCGGAGATGAGCTGAGCGATCTCCTCCGTGCGCTCGACCAGGCGGTCCGAGACGTGGGCGAGGGCCGCGGCGCGGGCGTGGGCCGGGGTCGCGGCGAACTCGTCGCGCACGGCGTACGCGGCGGCCACGGCCTCCTCGACCTGGGCGTCGGTCGGGACCGCCGCCTTGGCGACGAGCCGCCCGTCCCAGGGCGAGTGGACGTCGAGAGTGGTCTCACCGGTGGTCTGGCGACCGGCGAGCCAGAAGGCGTGGATGGAAGTCATGTGCTTTCCCGGCCCTTCCGCGGAGGTGTGTCTTGGGGTACGTCCCTCACCGTAGGGGCAGGCGTCTCACCTGGCGTTTATCCGGGGCGGAGTAGTGGCCTCCGGCCGCGCGCCGGTTTGTACTGGCGGGCGGGGTGCGGGGCCTGCCGGGCGGCCGGGCGGGGCGCCGCCCCGGTCCGTCACCGTCAGTCCGTCGCCGTCAGTCCGTCACCCTCAGTCCGTCGCCGTCAGTCCGTCGCCGTCGACGTCGCCTTCAGGGACAGCCACAGCTCCATGCGGACGTCCGGGTCGTCCAGCGAGCGGCCGAGGATCTCCTCGACCCTGCGCATGCGGTACCGCAGGGTGTGCCGGTGGACGCCGAGGTCGGCCGCCGCCGCGTCCCACTGGCCGTGCCGGGAGAGCCAGGCCCGCAGCGAGGCGACGAGGTCACCGCGGCCCGTGGCGTCGTGGTCGTGCAGCGCGCGCAGCAGCCCGTCCGCGAAGGCCCGCACCGCGTCGTCCGCGAGCAGCGGCAGCACCGAACCGGCGGCCAGCTCCTCGTGCTCGACCAGGGCGCGGCCCCGGCGCCGGGCCACCGAGAGCGCCTGCTCGGCCTGTTTGTACGCGGTGGCGGCGGCGATCGGCCCGGCGGGCGCGGAGAGCCCCATCACCAGCTCGGCCTCCTCGCCGGACGCCGTCGCCTCGCGCCCGGTGGCGCGCCCGGCCTCCAGCGCCGCCGCGTACTCCGCGCAGGCCCGCGCGCCCGCGCCGCCGTCCACGGTGAGCAGCACGATCCGCTCGCCGTACGGGACGACGAGCAGCGCCTCGCCGGAACGGGCGGCGGCGGCCTCGWCGACGTCGACGAGCACGGTGAGGG